>NZ_JBAKHM010000031.1:0-60031 GCF_036902725.1 Micromonospora psammae
CGCACCGCCCACCCCGACCAGCAACTCACCCTCGCCGCACCCACCTGGCTGACACCCCTGATCAACCTCATCGGCGGCATCGACCGACTGCTGCCCACCGACGGGCTGGAGCACCTCGCCTGGTCCGGGCCGGCGCCGGCCCTGGCGGTCAACCTGCACGGACGCGGCCCACAGTCACACCGCATGCTCGCCGCCGCCCGTCCGCGCCGGCTGCTGGCCTTCCGCTGCCCGGCAGCCGGGCACCAAGACGGCCCCGACTGGCACCCCGAGGAACACGAGGTCGACCGCTGGTGCCGACTCCTCGCCTGGTACGGCATCCCCGCCGACCGCACCGACCTCACCCTGCACCGACCGGAACCGCAGCGGATGCCGACCGGAGTCAGCATCGTCCACCCTGGCAGCAAGATCGCCGAGAAGCGCTGGCCGGCGCACCGGTTCGCCGCGACCGCCCGGGAGCTGGCCGGCCGGGGGCACCGGGTGGTGGTAACCGGCTCGGCGGACGAGCGGGAGCTGGCGGTGCGGGTGGCCGCGGCGGCGGGGCTGCCCGAGGCGGCGGTGCTGGCCGGGGAGACCGACCTCGGTGAGCTGGCCGCACTGGTCGCCCACGCCCGCCTGGTCATCAGCGGCGACACCGGCATCGGACACCTCGCCACCGGCTACGCCACCCCCTCCGTACTGCTCTTCGGCCCCGTCCCACCCGCCCGGTGGGGCCCACCCCCGGACCGGCCGTGGCACCGGGCGCTCTGGGTCGGTGGGCGGGATTGGACCGATGCGCCGGGGGTAGGAACGCATCCGACGTTGGCGGCCCTGCCCGTGGACGAGGTGCTGGCCGCCGTGGACGAAGCCGAAGAGGCGGTGCGGGTCTCCGGTGCGATTGCGGCGTAGTGATCCGGGTCGAGCGGGCTACGGGCGCCGCCGGGCCGGCAAGGGCTGGGTCTTCCTCGACCCGAGGGGCGAACAGGTCCGTGACCCCGACGAGCTGGCCCGGCTCGACGAGCTGGTCATCCCGCCGGCCTGGCAGAGCGTCTGGATCTCGCCGTATCCCAACGGGCACATCCAGGCGACGGGGATCGACGCGGCCGGCCGCAAGCAGTACCTCTACCACCCGGAGTGGCGGCGCAAGCGGGACGAGGCCAAGTTCGACCACGTGCTGGAGGTCGCCCACCGGTTGCCGAAGCTGCGCGAGCGCGTCGCGCTCGACCTCCACGGCCGCGGGCTCAACCGGGACCGGGTCCTGGCGACGGTGGCAAGGCTGCTCGACATGGGGATGTTCCGGGTGGGCAACGACCAGTACGCCGTCGGGGAGGACGCCACGTTCGGGGTCTCCACCCTGCGCCCCGAACACGCCCGGTCCCGGGGTGGCTGCGTGGTCTTCGAGTTTCCCGCCAAGGGCGGCATCGACCAGGTACGCCGGATCGAGGACCCCGAGCTGTGCCGGGTGCTGACCAACCTGCGCCGGCGTCGTCGCGCCGAGGAACGCCTCTTCGGCTACTGGGACGGGCGGGTCTGGCGCGACGTGCGCAGCGACGAGGTCAACGAGTACCTGCGCGACGGCAGCGGCGGGGAGATGACGGCGAAGGACTTCCGTACCTGGCACGCGACGGTGCTGGCCGCCACCGAGCTGGCCACGGTGGGGGTGCGGCGCTCCGTCACGGCCCGCCGCAAGGCGGTGGTGGCGGTGATGCGGGACGTCGCCGAGCTGCTGGGCAACACTCCGACGGTGGCGCGCACGTCCTACGTCGATCCCCGGGTGGTGGACCTCTACCACGACGGGGTGGTGGCCCCGGTGCGGGCCGACTCGCCCCGCGAGGAGGCCGAGCGCCGGGTGCTGGAGCTGCTGAAGGCGGTTTGACCGGCCCCGTCGTCGATCCTGGGGGAAGAGCGACGGGGCCGGAGTTCTGAGCGGCCGGATCAGCTGCGGGGCGGCAACCCGTGACCAGTGGTCACGGGCGCCACCCTGCGGCCCCCCGTTGCCGTGGGCCGGAGGACGGTCACCCGACCGCCGGCCCGCAGTCAGTATGTCGGCCCGGAGTTGATCGTGGACGCCGTGCGGTTGACGATCCGTGCCTGTTCCCCGTGCTCCGCCCGGTACGCCTGCGGGGTCGTCCCGTACGCCGCCCGGAACGCCCGGCTGAAGTGCGCCTTGTCCGGGAACCCCCAGCGCGCCGCGATGGCCTGGATCGGCCGGTGGGCCGACGCCGGGTCGGCGAGGTCGCGCCGGCACCGGTCCAGCCGCAGGTCCCGCACGTACGCCGCCACGGTCGTCGCCTCCGACTCGAAGAGCCGGTGCAGGGTGCGGACCGAGACGTGGTGGGCGTCGGCGACCCGTTGCGGGCTGAGCGCGGCGTCGCCGAGGTGGCGCTGGATGTATCCGCGCACCTGGCTGAGCAGGGCCCGGCGGCGGACCTCCCGGGGCACCTCGTCCTCGGCCACCAGGTGCCGGCCGAGCAGGGTGGAGATCAGGTCGAGGCCGACCGCGCCGAGCCGGTCGGCGTCCGCCGCGTGGTACTGCTCGGAAGCGCCGGTGAGCTGCACGAGGTACTGGGCCAGCAGAGCGCCCACCCCTTCGGTGCCCGACATCCGGCCGGCGAGCAGGGGGGCGAGCCGCTCCGGTGGCAGCGGCAGCGCGCCGTACGGGATCAGCGCCACGATCGAGCTGGCGGACGCCCGTCCGTCGTCCTCGCCCAGGTGGCTGACCTCGTGCGGGCGCGACCCGTCGTAGAAGGTGAACTCGCCCGGCCCGACCACGCTGTGCCGTCCGGCCTGCCCGGACGCGCCGGTGCCGGTGGTGGTGAGGGCGAGGAGGAAGTAGTCCACCTCGGTCTGGCGGGCCAGCTTGGCGGTCCGGACGGCGTCCAGCGACGGGTAGCGGTAGCGGACCAGCTGGATCGGGCCGAGCCCGATGATCTCGGCCCGGGCGGCGAAGTCGTCGGCGTGCGCGCTGCGCATCCGCAGCGGCGCGGCGGTGCGGGCCACCAGGTCCAGCCACATGCCGAACCGTTCGCCCGGCGGCAGCAGTTCGGTGTCGATGACGTCCCGGTGCAGCATCGTCCCGCCTCCCGTCGACCGGCGCTGTCGGCCCATTGTCGACGACCGGTCGGACCACTCGGCCGGCGCCGGCCCGGTCCGCGCCGGCCCTGGTGGGGGATCGACGCGAACCCGGCGGCAGGCGCGCGTCAGTCGTTGAGCACGTGCGAGAGCCGGTCCCGGAACCGCCGCTCCGAGTCGGTGACCGGGTCGCCACCGAGGCCCAGCAGGCCGCCGCTGGAGGCGGCGCCGACCACCTGCTCGGCGATCTCGACCAGCCAGTGCTTGTACGCCCCGGCCTCGCCCTCGTCCACCTTGGTGGCCAGCAGGGCGGCTGCCGCGCCGGCCCGGGCCAGCACGTCGTCGATCAGCGCCTGCGGGTCGGCCGGCGCGATGACCGGCATCTCCTCGCCGGCCTCCGGGTCGCCGACCCGGGACACGATCTCCCCGGCGACGGCCGCGACCAGCGGGCTGGCGGACTCCCGGCCGGTGGAGATGGTCTCCAGGCCCGCGGCGTTCTCGGCGCGGGTGCGCCGGGAGCCGTCGGACTCGGCCGCGCTCGCTGCGGTCAGCACCGACTGCGGCAGCCCGACCAGCAGTCCCCACTCCTCGTCCGAGAACCCGAACCCGGTGTACGCCGGCTGTTCGATCACGCTCGATCCCCTCTCGCCCTGGTCATCGTTGTCGGTGGTGCGCCCGGTCAGGCTAGTCCAGCGTGAGCAGGCCCTGTTCGGACACCACACGTACGGAGAGCGTCTTGTAGCCCACCTCGTCGAAGAGCACCGTCATCCGGTCCTCCTCGTAGTTCAGCACCAGGCCGGGTCCCCACTCGGGGTGCCGTACCTGGCTGTGCACCGGGAACGGGCCGACCGCCCCGCTGTCGGCGGTGCTGGTGCCGGCGTAGCAGTTGTCGCAGTGCCCGCAGACCTCCGACATCTGCTCGCCGAAGTAGGCCAGCAGGGCCTGGCTGCGGCAGCCGGTGGTCTCGGCGAAGGCCCGCATCATGTCGGTGCGGGACCGGGTCACCGTCTGCTGGCGTTCCGCCTCGGCCAGCGCCGCATCGGCGGCGGCGACCGGCTGCGGGGAGTAGCGCGGTGCCCCGATCTTCTGCTTCTTCCGGGGCTCGGCGGCCCCGACCTGCTCCAGCAGGGAGACGTACTGGCCCAGCTTGCGGGGACCGAGCCCGGTCAGCTCGCGCAGTTCCTTCTTCGTCCGGGCCTTGCCGCGCAGCAGCGCCGCCAGGTCCCGCAGCTCGGTCGGGTCCGGCAGGCCGCCGCTGAAGTAGCGTTGCAGCCCGACGTCCTCGGCCCGCCAGAGCAGCAGCACCCGGGCCGGTTCCCCGTCGCGGCCGGCGCGGCCGATCTCCTGGAAGTAGCTGTCCGGGGAGTCGGGCAGCGCCATGTGCACCACCCAGGCGATGTTGGGCTTGTCGATGCCCATGCCGAACGCCGAGGTCGCCACCATGATCGGCACCTGGTCGGCGAGGAAGGCCTCGTGCAGCTCGTTGCGGGCGCCGGTGGGCATGCCGCCGTGGTAGTACTCCGCCGGGAACCCGGCCTCGGTGAGCCGCTGGGCGAGCTCCTCGGCGGCCCGTCGGGTCGGCACGTAGATGATCCCGGGCCGCTGGTCGTCGCGGAGCAGCGCGACCAGCCGCCGCCAGCGGTAGTCGTCGGTGGGGCAGTGGGCCACCTCGAGGAAGAGGTTGGGCCGGTCCAGCCCGGAGACCACCACCTCGGGGTCGCGCAGCCGCAGCCGGGCGACGATGTCGTCGCGGACCGGGGGCGAGGCGGTGGCGGTCAGGGCCACCACCGGCGGCCGGCCGATGCCGTCGATGAGGTGGCCCAGCGCCAGGTAGTCGGGGCGGAAGTCGTGCCCCCAGGCGGAGATGCAGTGCGCCTCGTCGATCGCGACGAGGGCCGGCTTCAGCGCCGCCACCTCGGCCATCCGGTCGGGGTTGCTGAGCTGCTCCGGGGTGATGAAGAGGAACTCGGCACGGCCCTCGCGGACCTCCGTGATCGCCTCGGCCTGCTGGGTCGGGCTCTCGTCGGAGCTGATCCGTACCGCCCGCAGCTCGGGGCGCTGCCGTTCGTTGAGCGCGGCGATCTGGTCCTGCTGCAACGCGAGCAGCGGGGAGATCACCACCGTCGGTCCGGGGATCAGGCTGGCCGGGATCTGGTAGATCGCCGACTTGCCGGCTCCGGTGGGCAGGACCACGAGGGCGTCGCGTCGTTTCATCACCGCGCGCATGGCGGCGAGCTGGTTGGGCCGCAGCGTGGTCCAGCCGAACAGGCTGCGCGCCGCGCGGCGCAACGTCGTCGAGTGTGTGGACAGCTTCATCGAGGGCCGGAGGTACCCGAGGAGATCAGCGCCGAAACCGCCGGCGACTCCCGATCCGGCGATCAGCGCAGGCGGGGCAGCACCTCGCGCTGGTAGAGGTCGAACAGGCCCTGGAAGTGCGGACCGGTGTTGGCCACGTACACCTCGTCGAAGCCGGCCTCGGCGTACCGGTTGATCATTTCCAGGTGGGCGTCGGCGCTGTTGCCGCAGACGAACGACTCCTTCATCATCTCCGGCCGGACCAGTTGGGCGGCCTGCTCGAAGTGGCGCGGCGAGGGGAGCACCTGGGTCAGCTCACCCGGCACGCCGGCGTTCGGCCACTTCTCGTACGCGATCCGCATCCCCTCGTCCTCGCTGTCGGCGTACGCCGCCTTGAAGCCGGCCTGGCACGGCTTGTCGCCGCCGCCGCTCTCCCGGAACCGGCGGACCATGTCGGCGTCCGGCATGACGCTGACGTAGCCGTCGCCGATCCGGGCGGCCAGGTCGATCGCCTTGGGGCCGAAGCCGGAGACGTAGATCGGTGGGGGAGTGTCGGGCCGGGTGTAGATCCGGGCGTGTTCGACCGTGTAGTGCTTGCCGTGGTGGTTGACGAACCCGCCCCGCCACAGCTCGCGCATCACCTGGACCGCCTCCTCCAGCATCTCCAGCCGGACGTCGGCCTGCGGCCAGGCGTCGCCGAGGATGTGCTCGTTGAGCGCCTCGCCGGAGCCGACGCCGAGCACGAACCGCCCGGAGTGCAGCACGGCGCTGGTGGCCGCGGCCTGGGCGAGCACCGCCGGGTGGATGCGGACGGTCGGGCAGGTCACCGCGGTGGTGACGGGCAGCGAGCAGACCTGGCTGAGCGCGCCGATGGTGGACCAGACGAAGGGGCTCTGCCCCTGCGCGTCCACCCACGGGTGGTAGTGGTCGGAGATCCACAGCGCCTCGAAGCCGGCCCGTTCGGCGCCGCGCGCCTGATCCAGCAGCTCCGCCGGGGGGTACTCCTCACTGGACAGGAAGTAACCGATCCGCATGACGTCTCCCTCGCTCCTCGCCCGCGCCGCACGCGCGGGACCACTGGAGGGCGGTACCCGCGGGACGGGGGATGAGTCTCAGCGCCGGCCGAACATGGCCCGGATGGCGGCGAACAGCAGCAGGCCGCCGACCACCACGCCGAGCAGGCGTACGCCGGGGATGTCGGCCGGCGAGGTGGCGTCGGCGAGCAGCACGGGATCCATCTCCGCACTGTCGCACGACGTCCCGGGCCCCGCCAGGGCCTAACAGTAAGGTTTCTTGACTATTTCGTCGCGCGGTGTGACCATGGCAGCACCGCGACGGCGTGGGACCGTCGGTCACGACACGGGGGTACGGGGGCGGCATGACCGAGCGCAACCTGGCGGGCCTGGCGGCCGCCGTCCTGCAACCCGGCTTCGTCGGCGCCACCCCACCCGAATGGGTGTGCCGGTGGCTCGGTGAGGGCCTCGGCGCGGTCGTCCTCTTCGCCCGCAACGTGGTCGACCCGGACCAGCTGGCCGCCCTCACCGCGACGCTGCGCGCCGAGCGCCCCGACGTCCTCGTCGCCATCGACGAGGAGGCCGGCGACGTCACCCGCATCGAGTCGGCCCGGGGCAGCTCCCGGCCCGGCAACTTCGCCCTCGGCGCGGTGGACGACCCGGCGCTGACCGAGGAGGTGGCCCGCGACCTCGGCGTGGAACTCGCCTCGCTCGGCGTCACCCTCAACTACGCCCCCGACGCCGACGTCAACAACAATCCGGCCAACCCGGTCATCGGGGTACGCGCCTTCGGCGCCGACCCGGGCCTGGTCGCCCGGCACACCGCCGCCTGGGTCCGCGGCCTCCAGTCCGCCGGCGTCGCCGCCTGCGCCAAGCACTTCCCCGGTCACGGCGACACCCGGGTCGACTCCCACCACGACCTGCCCCGGATCACCGCCGACCGGAGCCGGCTCGACGCCGGGGAGCTGGTCCCGTTCCGCGCGGCGGTGGCCGCCGGCGTGCAGGCTGTGATGACCGGCCACCTGCTGGTCCCGGCCCTGGACCCCGACCTGCCGGCCACCCTCAGCCGGCGGATCCTCGGCGACCTGCTCCGCGACGAGCTCGGCTTCTCCGGCGTGGTGGTCACCGACGCGGTGGAGATGCGCGCCGTCGCCGACCGGTACGGCTTCGCCGGCGCCGCCGTCCGGGCCCTGGCCGCCGGGGCGGACGCGATCTGCGTGGGCGGGGAGCGGGCCGACGAGGAGGCCGCCCGCCAGCTGCGCGACGCCATCGTGGCCGCGGTGGTCGCCGGGGAGCTGCCCGAGGAGCGGCTCGCCGAGGCGGCCAAGCGGGTCGGCCAGCTCGCTGCCTGGACCGTGGCCGCCCGGGCCGCCCGTCCGGCCGGCGCGGCGGTGTCCCCCGACGGCTCCCCGGTCGGGCTGGCCGCCGCCCGCCGGGCGCTGCGGGTCAGCGGGGACGCCGCCGGCGTCCTGCCGCTGACCGGCGCCCCGCACGTGGTGGAGTTCGCCCCGCCGCGCAACATCGCCATCGGCGCGGAGACCCCCTGGGGGATCGCCGCCCCGCTGACCGAGCTGCTGCCCGGCACCACCACCGTGCGGCTCGCGGAGGCGGACCTGCCGGCCGGCCCCACCGCCGCCGCCGGCCGGCCCGTGGTGCTGGTCGTCCGGGATCTGCACCGGCACGACTGGATGCGGGCCGCCGTCGCCCGCGCCCTCGCCGAGCGCCCCGACGCGGTCGTGGTCGAGCTGGGCGTGCCCGAGCTGGTCACCGGCCGGGTGCACGTGGCCACCCACGGCGCCACCCGGGCCGGCGCGCGGGCCGCCGCCGAGCTGCTCGCCGGGGCCGCCTGAGCGCCTCCGCCGCGCTACGCCGCCGTGATCACCAGGTCGGCGTACTCGGGGTGCCGCTCGAGGTAGGCCCGCACGAACGAGCACTCCGGCACCAGCCGGCCGCCCTGCTGCCGCACCTGCTCCAGGGCGCCCTGGACCAGCGCCGCGCCGACCCCCATGTTCCGGTACTCGGGGCGCACCTCGGTGCGGGTGAAGATCCGCACCTCGCCCCGGGGCTCGTACGCGGCGAAGCCGGCCAGCGCGTCGTCGACCAGGATCTCGAAGCGGTGCTTCGCGGGGTTCTCCTCGACCAGGAAGCTCACCGGGCCATTGTCTCCCCCCGCGCGGCCAGCCGGTCCAGTTCGGCCAGCAACCGGTCCACCTCCTCGGCGGTGTTGTAGTGGTACACGCTGGCCCGCACCGCGCCGCCGCGCTCCCGCAGCCCCATCGCCTGGAAGTACTCGTAGGCGTAGTAGTCGCCGGAGGAGAGGCAGAGCCCGGCGCCGCCCAGCGCGGCCGCCAGCCCGGCCGGCGACCAGCCGGCCAGCCGGAACGACACCGTCGGGCAGCGCCGCGCGGCGGCGCCGTACCCGGTAACCGCCGGGCGCGCGGCCAGCCCGGTCAGCAGCCGGTCGAAGAGCGACTCCTCGTACGCCTGGGCCGCGGCCAGGCCGGCGCGGACCCGCTCCCGGCGGTTTCCGGTCGCGGT
Source organism: Micromonospora psammae (assembly GCF_036902725.1). Taxonomy (NCBI): domain Bacteria; kingdom Bacillati; phylum Actinomycetota; class Actinomycetes; order Micromonosporales; family Micromonosporaceae; genus Micromonospora; species Micromonospora psammae. Next base: position 8,895 of record NZ_JBAKHM010000031.1, read on the forward strand.
CGGGTCCAGCCCGGCCAGGTGGTCCACCGCGGCGGCCACCCCGGCCAGCAGCGGGAAGCTCGGCGTGCCGGCCTCGAAGCGGTCCGGCACGGCGTCGGAGGAGGGGAGCAGCTTGGCCGGGCGCAGCTCGGCCCAGCGGGCCGGGTCCGCCACCATCGCGGCCAGGTGCGGGCCGGACCACTTGTAGGCGCTGGTGACCAGGAAGTCGGCGCCCAGCGAGGCCAGGTCGGTCGGGCCGTGCGGCACCGAGTGCACCCCGTCGACGCAGACCAGCGCCCCGGCCGCGTGGGCGGTCTTGGTGATCGCGGCGACGTCCGGCGCGGTGCCGATCGCGTTGCTGCCCGCCGTCACCGCCACCAGCCGGGTCCGCTCGCCGACCAGGTCGGCGTACTGGCCGGCCGGCAGCTCGCCGGTCACCGCGTCGAACTCCGCCCAGCGCACGGTCGCACCGGCCGCCTCGGCCGCCTGCACCCAGGGCCGCACGTTGGCGTCGTGATCCAGCCGGGACACCACCACCTCGTCGCCGGGCCGCCAGGTGTCGCCGAGGGTCCGGGCCAGGGTGTACGTCAGCGCGGTGGCGCTCGGGCCGAGCACCACCCCGTCCGCCTCGGCGCCGAGCAGGTCGGCCACCGCCGACCGGGCGGCGGCCACCAGTTCCAGCGAGCGCCGGCCGGGCAGGAACGCGGTGGTGCGGTTGCCCAGCGCGGTGCGCATGGCCTCGGCGACCGCGTCGATCACCGACTGCGGCGTCTGGGTGCCGCCGGCACCGTCGAAGTGGGCGAATCCCTCGGTCAGGGCGGGGTAGGCGGCCCGGGTCCGGGCGATGTCGAACGGCATGACCGGACCCTAGCCCGCCGCGGCCGGGCGGCGTCCCGCGCCGGACTCCCCATGATCACCTCATCGGTGCCGCGGTGGGCGGCGTCTCGTACCCTTGATCGGGTGACGACCCCCTCCGTTATCCCTCCCCGCACCCCTCTCCGTCGGACCGCCGGCCTGCTGGCCGGCCTGGCGCTCGGCGCGGCCGTGCTCGCCGGATGCAGCTCGGACAACGCCGACACCGACTGCGCCCTGGACGCCTGCACGGTCACCTTCGACCGCGGCGTGGACGCCAAGGCCACCATCCTCGGCGTCGACGCCAAGCTGATCGGCGCCGAGGGCGACCAGGTGACCGTCGAGGTCGCCGGCGAGCAGCTCTCCCTCACCACCGGGCAGCAGGCCACCGAGGTGGGTGGTTTCGCGGTCACCCTGGACAGCGTGACCGATCAGCAGGTCAAGATCCGCGTGGCGCGCGGTTCTGCCAGCTGACGCCGTCCGGGCGGCGGTAAACCCCAGGTTTGGGGATCTTCGCGATCGGAGACTGTGGCGCCATGTCACTCACCCGGAACGCCGAAGCCACCGCCGCCCGCACCGCGGACAGCCGCTGGCTGGAACTCCTCGCCCGGGCCGGCTTCATCGGCTACGGGATCGTGCACCTGCTCTTCGCGTGGCTCGCCCTGCAGATCGCCTTCGGCAAGCCGGGCGAGGACGGCGACCAGTCGGGTGCGCTGCGGACCATCGCCCAGCAGCCGCTGGGCAAGTTCCTCGTGATCACGATCGCCGTCGGCCTGCTGGCGATGGCGATCTGGCAGGGGCTGGAGGCCGCCGTCGGCCACCGGGCCGAGCAGGGCCGTGAGCGGGTGGTGGAGCGGCTCGCCTCCGCCGGCCGGACCATCGTCTACCTCTACTTCGCCTGGACCGCGTTCAAGGTCTTCAAGGACGCCGGGTCCAACAGCGCCGACCAGCAGGAGGCGCTGACCGGCAAGCTGATGGCCTCCGGCGGCGGCCGGCTCCTGGTCGGGCTGGCCGGGGTGGTGCTGGCCTGCATCGGTGTCGGCCTGGTGATCTACGGCCTGGTCAAGCGCTTCGAGAAGCACCTCAAGACCGGCCAGATGAGCCCGAGGACCCGGACGCTGGCCCGGCGGCTCGGCGTCGCCGGCTACGTCGCCAAGGGCGCCGCGTACACCGTCGCCGGCCTGCTGATCATCATCGCCGCCGTGAAGTACGACCCGGAGAAGGCCCGGGGCCTGGACGCCGCGCTGCGCGCGCTGCGGGACCAGTCCTACGGTCAGGCGCTGCTGGTGCTGGTGGCCCTCGGCATCGCGGCCTTCGGTACGTTCTGCTTCCTCCAGTCCCGGTACCGAAAGGTCTGAGGTGGTCGATTCCGGAAACGCCGGGCACCATAGGGCCTTTGCCCGAACCTGATCGTCCGGCCGGAGGGAGAACCTGTGCAGAACTACCTCGAAACGATCGCCGCCGCGGCCGCCGCGGCGGCGATCGCGCTCCTGCTCGTCGAGGTGGTGCACCGCCTGGTCCGTCGGCTCGGCCGGCGTTCCCTGCTGATGACCGAGCTCACCCAGCACGCCCACCGCTCGTTCCAGGCCGCCGCGACCGTCCTCGCCGTCCAGTTCGCCGTCCGGCTGAGCACCGGGTACGCGGTCGGCACGCCCTGGCGCCAGGTGGTGCTGCACGGTCTCGTGCTCGCGGTGGTGGCGGCCACCGCCTGGCTGGTCGCCTCGCTGCTGGTGGTGGTCGAGGACACCGCGCTGGCCCGGTTCCGCACGGACGTGCCGGACAACCGGCACGCCCGCCGGGTGCGGACCCAGGTGGTGCTGCTGCGCCGGCTCACCATCGCGGTGATCGTGGTGCTGGCGGTCGGCGTGATGCTGATGACCTTCCCGGCCGTCCGGGGGATCGGCGCCGGCGTGCTGACCAGCGCCGGTGTGGTCGGCGTGGTCGCCGCGCTGGCCGCGCAGAGCCTGCTGGGCAACGTCTTCGCCGGCCTCCAGCTCGCCTTCAGCGACGCCGTACGCCTCGACGACGTGGTCGTCGTCGAGGGGGAGTGGGGCCGGATCGAGGAGCTGACCCTCAGCTACGTGGTGGTGCAGATCTGGGACGACCGCCGGCTGATCCTGCCGACCTCCTACTTCACCAGCACCCCGTTCCAGAACTGGACCCGCACCGAGGCCGCCGTGCTGGGCACCGCGGAGTTCGATCTGGACTGGGCGGTCCCGGTGCAGGCGATGCGGGAGGAGCTGCGGCGGCTGGTGGAGAGCACCGAGCTGTGGGACGGCCGGGTCTGCGTGCTCCAGGTGACCGACGCGACCGGCGGCACGATCAAGGTCCGGGCGCTGGTCAGCGCCGCTGACGCGGGCAGCCTCTGGGATCTGCGCTGCCTGGTCCGGGAGCACCTGGTGGCCTGGATCCGGGACCACCGGCCGACGGCGATGCCGAGGAGCCGGACCGAGGTCGGCGACGCGGGCGGCGCCCTGCCCTGGCAGTGGATCACACCCCGCCGGCCGGTCCGCCGACGCCAGGACGCCGAGCTGCCCGACGACGCCCGGGTCTTCGGCGGCAGCGACGACGGCGAGGCGCGCAGCGAGGTCTTCGTCGGCCCCGAGGAGACCGTCGACTCCCGCCGCTGACCGTCCCGACCGAGCCCCCGCGCCCGCCGTCCCCGGCGGTCCGCGGGGGCTCGGTCGTGTCCGCTTCCGCGTTTCGCCGGACGTTGCGGCCCGTCCTGCGGTCAGATGTGACTGGGGTACTGCACGCAGGATTGACGGGCGGCGACTCCGGGCATACAGCGCGGTGATGATGAAAGGAGGACAGCATGGCTGACGTCGCGAACCACCGCACGTCCCGGACCGGGAGCGAGCCGTCCACCGCCGAACTGGTGCAGCGGGCCACGGAACAGGTCTCTCGCCTGGTGCGGGACGAACTGGCGCTGGCCCGGGCGGAGCTGACCCAGAAGGGCAAGCACGCCGGCATCGGGATCGGTCTCTTCGGCGGCGGCGGAGCCCTGGCCCTGTACGGGTTGGGCGCCCTGGTCGCCACCGCGATCCTGCTGCTGGACCTGGTACTGCCCGCGTGGGCGGCCGCCCTGATCGTGGCGGTGGCGCTCTTCCTGGTCGCCGGGGTGCTCGCCCTGGTGGGCAAGAAGCAGGTCAGTCAGGCGGTCCCGCCGGTTCCGCAGGCGACGGTACGCAGCGTCCGGGCGGACGTGGACACCGTCGCCGCCGCGGTGAAGGACAGGGGACGGGCATGACGGGCAACGGGACCGGCGACACGGAGGCGCTCCGCGAGGAGATCCGGCGTACCCGGGTGGAGTTGGGCGAGACGGTGGAGGCCCTGGCCGCCAAGGCGGACGTCAAGGCCCGGCTGCGGGAGTCCGCCGGGCAGGCGAAGGAGCGACTGCGCGAGCGGGCCGGGGTGACCGTGGCCCGGCTGCGCGGGCAGGCGGTGCAGAAGGCCGGACACCTGCGGGGCCAGGCCGAACAGGCGCGTGGGCAGGCTTATCAGAAGGCCGAACACATGCGGGGTCAGGCGACCCAGAAGGCCGAGCTCGCCCGGGAGCAGGCGCAGGAGAAGGGCGAGCTGGTACGACGCAACCCGACGCCCTTCGCCGTCGTCGCGGCCGGTGCGCTGGCCACCGTGGTCGTGCTGCTGATCGTCCGGGGGAGGCGCAGGTGAGCAGGAACATCGGCAGGGCGGCGTACAAGCCGGTCGGCGTGGCGCTCGGTCTGGCCGCCGGCACGGTCGCCGGGGTGATCTTCCGGCAGATCTGGAAGGTGACCGCCGGCGACGGTGAGGCGCCCAGCCCGACCGACGAGGACCGCGGCTGGGTCGAGATCCTGGCCGCCGCGGCGCTCCAGGGCGCGATCTTCGGGGCCGTCCGGGCCGCCGTGGACCGAGGTGGAGCGGTCAGCGTGAAGCGGCTGACCGGCCGCTGGCCGGATTGATCCACGCCGTTCCGGCGACCGGTCTCCAGGCGTCACGGCCCCCCTTCCGCATCGACGGACGGGGGGCCTTTCGCATGGTCCCGACAGCCCGCCCAGGGGACCTGAGGCATCCGTCAGGTCACATGTCGGAAAATTTCGTCGGTTAGGCTGTGCAGAGTTTTTGCGTACGTGGTTTGCTGATCCCCGCTGTTGAGAGATGGCGTGGGTTGAGAGAAGTCTCCTACGTGGAGGCCGCCTCAGGCGCCGCTGCTCGAAAACGGCCAATCGGCCGCACGGCGTGCTCGGCCGCCAGTTTTAGAAGGAGATACACATGGCGCAGGGAACCGTGAAGTGGTTCAACGCTGACAAGGGCTTCGGCTTCATCACCGTCGACGGCGGGGGTGCTGACGTGTTCGTCCACTTCTCGGCCATCCAGACCAGCGGCTACCGCACGCTGGAGGAGAACCAGCGGGTGGAGTTCGAGATCGCCCAGGGTCAGAAGGGTCCGCAGGCCGAGCAGGTCCGCCCCATCTGAGCGAGTGCCGGTCGGCAGCCGCCGGCCCGGGTGGATCCGGCCCCCCGGATCAACGAGAAGCCCCGTGTCCTTCCTGGACGCGGGGCTTTCCGCGTTCCCGGTCCCGGCCTGTCCCGGTCCGGCCGATCCCCGTCCCGGGGCGCCGCGACCGGGGCGCTTCAGGTGCGCCGGCGGGCCCGCATGCCGCGCCAGAGCAGCACCAGTCCGATGAGGACCAGCACCGGCCCGACGACCACCCAGATCCGCTGGTCGGTCATCACGCTGCCGCTGACGTAGCCGAGCCCCTGGACGGTCCAGACGGCACCGACCACGACGGCCAGCAGGCCGAGGGTGAGCGTGAGCCAGCCCCTCATCGGTCCCCCCTGCGCGCAGCGGCCCTGCCGTCGGCCCGTGGGGCGGCCGGACCGTCCGCGAGCACACCGTCGGCGTGGCTCACCACCGGTCGTGCACCCGGGGTCGGACCAGCTCGTCGTAGACCGCCCGCACGGTCTCGCGCTCCGTTGTGGTCAGCGGCGCCAGCGCGGCCGCGCCGGCGTTGCCCCGGGCCTGCCCGGCATCGCGGGCCCCCGGGATGACCACGGTGACGCCGGGCTGGTCGATGACCCAACGCAGCGCGAACTGTGCCATCGTCCGGTCCGGGCCCACCAGCGGGGCGAGCCGCCGGACCACCTCCAGGCCGAGGTCGTAGTCGATGCCGGAGAAGGTCTCGCCGACGTCGAAGCTCTCCCCGTGCCGGTTGTAGTTGCGGTGGTCGTCGGCGGGGAAGGTGGTGTGCTCGTCGTACCGGCCGGAGAGCAGGCCGCTGGCGAGCGGTACCCGGGCGATGATGCCCACCCCGGCCTCGGCGGCGGCCCGCAGCACCTGGTCCAGGGGCTTGAGCCGGACCGCGTTGAGGATGATCTGGACGCTGGCCACCCCGGGCCGGGCGATCGCGGTGAGCGCCTGGTCGGAGGTCTCCACGCTGACGCCGTACCCGGCGACGCGCTTCTCGGCGACCAGGGTGTCGAGGGCGTCGAAGACCCGGTCGTCGGCGAAGACCGCCGTCGGCGGGCAGTGCAGCTGCACCAGGTCCAGAGTGTCCACACCCAGGTTGGCCCGGGACCGGTCGGTCCAGGCCCGGAAGTTCTCCACCGTGTACGCCTCGGGGGTCTGCTCGACCCGGCGGCCCATCTTGGTGGCGACGGTCAGCCCGTGCCCGGGCCGGTCGGCCAGGAACCGGCCGATCAGCCGCTCGCTGCGCCCGTCGCCGTACACGTCGGCGGTGTCGAGGAAGGTGACCCCGGCGTCCACGGCGGCGGCCAGCACGTCGAAGGCGGCGGCCTCGCTGACCTCACCCCAGTCGGCGCCGAGCTGCCAGGCGCCGAGTCCGACGACGCCCACCTGCCGGCCGAGCCGGTCGAAGCTGCGCTGTTCCATTCGTCCGAGCCTAGTGACCGGCTTGCCGGGGCGCAGCGGGGACCGTAGGGTTTCAACAAGACGTACGTACGGTATGGAGGCTGCGATGTGGGACCCGACGACCTACCTCCGCTACGCCGACGAGCGGTCGCGGCCCTTCCACGACCTCGTCGCCCGCGTCGCCGTCGACCGGCCACGGGCCGTGGTCGACCTCGGTTGCGGGCCCGGCGCCCTCACCGCCACCCTCGCCACCCGCTGGCCCGACGCCCGGATCGCCGGCATCGACTCCTCCCCGGAGATGATCGACCGGGCCGCCGCGCTGGACGCCCCCGTCGACTTCACCGTCGGTGACGTGCGGCGGTGGCGTCCCGCGCCCGACGTCGACGTGGTCGTCGCCAACGCGGTGCTCCAATGGGTCCCCGGCCACCGGGAACTGCTCACCCGCTGGGCCGGCGAACTGCCCGCCGGCGCCTGGCTGGCGTTCCAGGTCCCGGGCAACTTCGCCGCCCCCTCGCACCGGGCGCTGCGCGAGGTCGCCCGGCGGGAACGCTGGTCGGCCACGCTCGGCCCGCTGCTGCGCGAGGCGCCGGTCGACGACCCGAGCGACTACGCCGCGTCGCTGGCCGCCGCCGGGTGCGCGGTCGACGCCTGGGAGACTACCTACGTGCACCTGCTGCCCGCCGCCGCCGACCATCCGGTGCTGGCCTGGATGGAGGGGACGGCGCTGCGCCCGGTCCGGGCCGCGCTGGACGCCGCGGCCTGGGCGGACTTCCGCGCCGAGTTGGCCGTACGCCTCGCCGAGGCGTACCCGGCGCGGCAGGGTCAGGTGTACTTCCCGTTCCGCCGGATCTTCGTGGTCGCCCGCACCGGCGCCCGTGCAGAGGAGAAGCTGTGACCGACCTGCCCACCTTCATCGCCGGACTGCCCAAGGTGGAGCTGCACGTCCACCACGTCGGCTCCGCCTCGCCGCGGATCGTCGCCGAGCTGGCCGCCCGCCACGAGGGACGCAGCCCGGTGCCGGCGGACCCGGAGGCGCTCGCCGACTACTTCGCGTTCCGCGACTTCGCCCACTTCATCGAGGTCTACCTCAGCGTGGTCGACCTGATCCGCGACCCCGAGGACGTCTGGATCCTCACCCACGAGGTGGCCCGCGAGCTGGCCCGCCAGCAGGTCCGCTACGCCGAGCTGACCGTCACCCCGTACTCGCACGTGCACCGGGGCATCCCCGCTCCGGCGTTCTGCGAGGCGATCGAGGACGCCCGCAAGCGCGCCGAGGCCGACTTCGGGGTCGCCCTGCGCTGGTGCTTCGACATTCCCGGCGAGGCCGGCCTGCCGGCCGCCGAGGAGACCCTGCGGATCGCCCTGGAGGAGCGCCCCGACGGGCTGATCAGCTTCGGCCTGGGCGGACCCGAGATCGGGGTGCCCCGGCCGCAGTTCAAGCCGTACTTCGACCAGGCCCGGGCGGCCGGGCTGCGCTCGGTGCCGCACGCCGGGGAGACCACCGGCCCGCAGACCGTCTGGGACGCGCTGCGCGACCTCGGCGCCGAGCGGATCGGCCACGGCATCTCCGCCGCCGGCGACCCGGAGCTGCTGGCGTACCTGGCCGAGCGGCGGATCGCCCTGGAGGTCTGCCCGACCTCCAACGTGCGGACCCGCGCGGTGCCCCACCTCGCCGAGCACCCGCTGAAGCGGCTCGTCGACGCCGGCGTGCTGGTCACCATCAACTCCGATGACCCGCCGATGTTCGGCACCACCCTCAACGACGAGTACGCCGTCGCCGCCCGGCTGCTCGACGCCGGCCCCGACCGGCTGGCCGCGCTGGCCCGCGACGCGGTGACCGCCTCGTTCCTGGAGCCGGCGGAGAAGGCCCGGATCACCGCCGAGATCGACGCCTACGCGGCGACCGCGTAGCGCTGGGTCGGGGCCGCGGCTCACCGGGCCCCGCTTCCCGGTCAATGATCGACACGGTATTGCGGCGTGTCGGGATGTCCAGCGCCGCTGACACCCCGACACGCCGCAAACCGTGGATCGTGGATCGCCGGCCGGCCCGGCCGGCGGCCTCCCGCGCCGGAGCGCGCTGGCCGATTACGGCGGGGTAGCCGGGTCAGGGCCCCAACTCATCGCCTCACCTCACGACTGTCGGCCGGTGAGGGGGTGCGCGCGGCGGGAGCGGGTGTGGGGGGACCGCACTCCCGCCGCGCGCCCGGGTCCACCGACCGGTGGGTGTCAGGGGCGACAGGCCGGTGGACTGGTGGGTTCGGAACTGATCATGCCAGCCCGGGCCCCGGGCACCGCCGTGGTTAACCCGGATCTAAGGAAGACTTGCGCCGGGCCACAACCCGGCCCCGCTCAGCTGCCCGAGGGACGCTGCCGCGGCCAGCGACGCCCGCCGCTCTTCTGGTCCCGGGCCTCCCGGGCCATCCGGCCGACCAGCCCGAACCGGCTGACCTGCCGGGGCGTCGCCTCCGGATCCGCCAGCAGCATCACCACGCTCGCCCCGCCCAGCCGGGCCCGGTCGATGCTCACCGAGCCGTTGGCCTGCAACGCGACCCGCTTGGCGATGTCCAGCCCCAGCCCGGTCGAGCCCTGGTCGCTGGCGCCCCGGCGCAGCGCCCGGTCCGGGTTGGCGATCCCCGGGCCGGCGTCGTCGATCCGGATCGCCACGTACCCGTCCCGGCGGGAGACCGCCACCTCGAACGCGGTCCCCTGCGGGGTGTAGCGGAAGACGTTGCCGATCACCGCGTCCAGGGCGGCCGCCAGCTCGGCCCGCGGGACCGGGGCGGGGATGCGCAGCTGCGCGCCGCTGACCCGGTGCGGCCGGTTCTGGTCGCCGGCCAGGGCCGCCCAGAACACCATCCGGTCCCGGACCACCTCGCTGACGTCGCACTCCGCCGGCCCGGCCTCGTGGGCGACCGCCTTACGGGTGGTCTTGATCAGCACGTCGATCTCACCCTCCAGGGTGACGATCGCCTGCCGGATCCGCCGGATCGTGCGCCGCCGGTCCAGCTCCGCCGGGGTGAACGAGCCGACGCTGGTGTCGTCGGAGTCGAGCCCCTCGGCGTCGAGCCGCAGCACGGTCAGCGGGGTGCGCAGCCGGTGCGACAGGTCCGCGACCAGTTCCCGCTCGTCGGTGCGGGAGGCGACCAGGCGGTCCGCCATCCGGTTGAAGGCGTAGCCGGCCTCGGCCAGCTCGCGCGGTCCGCTCGGCTCGACCCGTACGCCGAGGTCGCCGTCGCCCACCGCGAGGGCCGCCCGGACCAGGCCCCGGGTGGAGTCCACGGCCCGGGCCGCCACCCGGTCCACCACGATCACCGCCGCGCCGACCAGCGCCAGGGCCACCCCGGCGAGCAGCAGCCAGGTGCCGCCCGCGCCCTCGGACAGCTCGGACTCCGGTACGAAGACCTCCACCACGGCGACCTCGTCGTCGAGCACCACCGGGTCGAGCCGCAGCATTCCGCCGGGGACCTCGGTGAGCACCGACTTCTGCTCGACCCGGGCCCGGTCGAGGTCACCGGCCGAGGCCCGGCCGGCCGAGGCGTCCCCGTCCAGGCCGTGCACCACCGGCCGGGTCGCCGGGTCGTCGCCGCTGGCCTCCACGGCCCGTCGCACGGCCGCCGGGTCGGTGCTGACCGCGAGCGCCCCGGTGACCAGCGCGCCCCGCCGCGCCGCGTCGGCCAGCGCCTCCTCCCGCACCTCGCCGCGCAGGCTCAACCCGAGCGGGATCAGGAAGGCGAGCGCGACCAGCGCGCACATGCCGGCCGTGAGGTAGGCCAGCGCCAGCCTCAGTCCGGGGCCACCAGCCGGAACCCCACCCCCCGCACGGTGCGCAGGTAGCGGGGCTTCGCCGCGGACTCGCCCATCTTTCGGCGTAGCCAGTACAGGTGAACGTCGATGGTCTGGTCCTCGCCGACCGACGGCTGCCGCCATACCTCCTCCAAGAGCTCCCGCCGGGACACTACCCGGCCGGGTCGTGCGGCGAGATACGCCAGCAGGTCGAATTCCTTGCGGGTCAGCGCCAGCGGCTCCCCGTCGAGCACCGCGCTGCGCTCGCCCACGTCCACCCGCAGGCCGCCGACGGTGTGCACCGCCGGCTGCACCGTACGGCTGGCCCGGCCGACCCGGCGCAGCACGGTGGTGATCCGGGCGTCGAGGTGGGCGCCGGTGAACGGCTTGACCATGTAGTCGTCCGCACCGGCGCGCAGCAGCCGGACCACCGACTGCTCGTCGTCGCGGGCGGTGGCGATGATGATCGGCACGTCGGTGATGCCGCGCAGCATGCGCAGCGCGTCCGAGCCGTCCAGGTCGGGCAGGCCGAGGTCCAGCACGACCAGGTCGGGGGTCTCGGCGGCGACCCGACGCAGCGCGTCCAGCGCCGTACCGACCGCGTGCACGGCGTGCCCCCGGTCGGTGAGGGAACGCAGCATCGCGCCGCGTACGACGTGATCGTCTTCGACCAGGAGCACGGTGGCCACGTCAGCACCGTACTGCCCGTGGCAAGTTGATCGCGTTGCGGCGTGCCCGCGGAACGGGCAAGCTGGCACGACGATGCCCTTCACCCTCTTTCCCGACACCCGGCTCTCCCTGGCCCGGGACAGCCTCACCGGTCTCTCCGTCGGCGACGCCCTCGGGTCGCAGTTCTTCGTCCCCGGCCACCACCCCGGGGACATGGCCGCCGGCCGGCTCCCGCCGCCACCGTGGCAGTGGACCGACGACACCGAGATGGCCTGTTCGGTGGTCGCCGAACTCGCCGAGCACGGGGACCTCGACCGGGACCGGCTGGCGTTGGCGTTCGCCGAGCGCTGCGAGCCGTACCGGGGTTACGGACCCGGCGCGGTGACCATCCTGCGGCTGATCCGCACCGGCACGCCGTGGCCGGTGGCCGCCGCCTCGGCCTTCGACGGGCAGGGCTCCTGCGGCAACGGCGCGGCGATGCGGGTCGGCCCGCTCGGCGCCTGGTTCGCCGACTCGACCCGCCGGGCGGCGGACCGGGCCCGGGCCTCCGCCGAGGTCACCCACGCCCACCCGGAGGGCATCGCCGGGGCGGTCGCGGTGGCCGTCGCCGCCGCGCTGGCCGCCCGGGCCCGGCTGGACGGCATCCGCCCCGACCCGGACCGGCTGCTGGCCGCGGTCGCCGCCGCGCTGGACCCGGCCGCCGAGGTGCACCGCCGGACCCGCCGGGCCGCCGGACTGCTCGGCCGGCCGCTGGCCGAGGCCGTCGACGTGCTCGGCAACGGCTCCCGGGTCACCGCGCAGGACACCGTCGCCTTCACCCTCTGGGTCGCCGCCACCCACCTCGAGGACTACCCGGCGGCCATCCGCGCCTGCGTCGAGGCGGGCGGGGACGTGGACACCACCGCCGCGATCGTGGGCGCGGTGGTCGCCGCGTACACCGGGGTGGGTACGCCCGGCGGGGTGCCCGACGGGTGGCTCGCCGCGCGGGAGCCGTTGCCGGAGTGGGCGCGCTGAGCTCAGCGTGAGCCCACCGGCTCGGCCCGCTCGCCCGGTGGCCGCGCCCCCTCGGCCGGCTCGTCGGCCGCCGGCCCGCCCGCGTCCCCCGCGTCGTCGGGGTCGTCGGTCGGGTCGGCCCGGTGCCGGCCCCGGCTCACCGCCCAGCCGATCACCGCGCCGCCGCCGACACCGATCAGCAGCCCGCCGCCGAGCAGCACGTTGGCGCTCGGCCCGGCCTCGGCCGGTCCCGGCGCGGCGGCGGGATCCGCCGCAGCACCGGCGTCGCCGCCGTGGGCGTGACCGGTGACCGCGCCGGGGGCCGCCGGCAGCAGGGTCAGCGTGGGGGCGGGGTGTGCCCCGCCGGCCGGGTCGGCCCAGCGCACCACCGTCCCGTCCGCGTACGTCTGGACCACCTCGAAGCGCATCGTGTCGGCCTGCGGCAGCGGGCCCATGGCCAGCGGCAACCGGGCCGGCCCGGCCGATGGCGCGCCCGCGGCCCGGGTCCAGGTCACCGCGGCGGTCACCGAGGTGACCCCGTCGGAGTGGATGCCGGCCACCGGTTCGTCCAGGGTCCGCGAGGTCATCAGCGGCGCCCAACCGTCCACCGACAGCGGGTAGACCTCGCCGACCGGGGCGTCGGCGGGGAGCCTGACCTCGATCTTGCGCGTCCGCGTCCCGGGCCGCTCCTCGGGCACCACGAACGTCACCTCCACCGCCCCGCCCTGCACGGCCCGGGTCGGGGTGGTCGTCACCTCCGCCGCCTGGGCCGCCCCCGGCCAGCCCAGCACCCCGGCGACCGTGGCGGCCAGCACCGCCCCGGCCCGGGTCCGACGGCTGCCGCCACGGGTCGTCGCCATCGCTGCCCCCATCCGTGTCCGCGTGACCGGCTCCGGCCACACCGGGTAGTTCGGACGGGAGGCCGGAAAGGTTCAATCGGCGGCGGTGGAAAAGGGCGCCCGTGCGCTACCGGAGGCGTTAGGAGAGGGCCCGGCCTCTGCCGATAGCATCGCAGGGAGCCGGTCCCCGGCACGATCCGTACCGTCTGCAGCTGAGGAGTCACCGTGTCCGCACCCCGTACCCCCGTCGTGGCCGACCCCGTCGTCGTCGCCGCCGGGACGACGGCGGCCGACGCGGTGGCCGCGGCCGGGCTGCCCGCGAACGGCCCCAAGGCGGTCGTGGTGGTCCGCGACCCGCAGGGCCGGCTGCGCGACCTGGACTGGGCGCCGGCCGAGGAGACCACCGTCGAGCCGGTCAGCCTGGACTCGCCGGACGGCCTGGACGTGCTGCGCCACTCCACCGCCCACGTGCTCGCCCAGGCCGTGCAGGGCGTCTTCCCGGAGGCGAAGCTCGGCATCGGCCCGCCGATCGAGAACGGCTTCTACTACGACTTCGCCGTCGACAAGCCGTTCCAGCCGGACGACCTGGCCAAGCTCGAGAAGCGGATGCAGGAGATCGTCAAGTCCGGGCAGCGGTTCCGCCGCCGCCGCTTCGGCAGCCTGGACGAGGCGAAGGCCGAACTGGCCGCCGAGCCGTTCAAGCTGGAGCTCATCGACGTCAAGGGCGAGGGGCTGGACACCGCCGAGGTGATGGAGGTCGGTGGTGGTGAACTCACCATCTACGACAACCTCGACGCCAAGGAGGACAAGGTCTGCTGGTCGGACCTCTGCCGTGGCCCGCACCTGCCGAACACCCGGCTGATCGGCGCGTTCAAGCTGATGCGCTCCGCCGCCGCCTACTGGCGCGGGTCGGAGAAGAACCCGCAGCTCCAGCGGGTGTACGGCACCGCGTGGCCGACCCGCGACGAGCTGAAGGCTTACCTGAAGCTGCTGGAGGAGGCCGCCCGGCGCGACCACCGCAAGCTCGGCGCGGACCTCGACCTGTTCAGCTTCCCCGACGAGATCGGCTCCGGCCTGGCGGTCTTCCATCCCAAGGGCGGCATCATCCGCCGGGAGATGGAGGACTACTCCCGTCGCCGGCACGAGGCCGCCGGGTACGAGTTCGTCAACACCCCGCACATCACCAAGGCGCAGCTCTTCGAGACCTCCGGGCACCTCCAGTGGTACGCCGACGGCATGTACCCGCCGATGGAGATGGAGGGCGCGAACTACTACCTCAAGCCGATGAACTGCCCGTTCCACAACCTGATCTTCCGGTCGCGCGGGCGGTCCTACCGCGAGCTGCCGCTGCGGCTGTTCGAGTTCGGGTCGGTCTACCGGTTCGAGAAGTCCGGCGTGGTGCACGGCCTGACCCGGGTGCGCGGCATGACCCAGGACGACTCGCACATCTACTGCACGCCGGAGCAGATGGCCGGCGAGCTGAAGTCGCTGCTGGCCTTCGTCCTCGACCTGCTGCGCGACTACGGCCTGGACGACTTCTACCTGGAGCTGTCCACCCGCAACCCGGAGAAGTCGGTCGGCACCGACGAGAACTGGGAGCGGGCCACCGAGGCGCTGCGCTCGGCCGCCGAGGACTCCGGCCTGGACCTGGTGCCCGACCCGGGTGGCGCGGCCTTCTACGGGCCGAAGATCTCCGTGCAGGCCAAGGACGCGATCGGCCGGACCTGGCAGATGTCCACGATCCAGGTGGACTTCAACCTGCCGGAGCGGTTCGGGCTGGAGTACCAGGCCGCCGACGGCACCCGGCAGCGGCCGGTGATGATCCACCGGGCGCTCTTCGGTTCGATCGAGCGGTTCTTCGGGGTGCTCACCGAGCACTACGCGGGCGCGTTCCCGGCCTGGCTGGCGCCGGTGCAGGTGATCGGCATCCCGATCCGCGAGGACCACACCGACTACCTGCACGGCTTCGTCGCGGCGCTGCGCGCCCAGGGGATCCGCGCCCAGGTCGACGCCGGTGACGACCGGATGCAGAAGAAGATCCGCACCGCGCAGCAGCAGAAGATCCCGTTCATGGTGATCGCCGGCGACGACGACGTGGCCGCCGGCACGGTGTCGTTCCGGTACCGCGACGGCTCGCAGCGCAACGGGGTGCCGATGACCGAGGCGGTCACCCACGTGCTGGACGTGGTCGGCTCCCGCGCCAACTCGGGGCCGTCCGCCGCGAGCTGAGCACTCCGCGGCGGTGCTCCCGCCGGCCGGGCCCGGGGTGACCCGGCCGGCCGGTGGGGCCGGCCGGGGCTCACCGCGGTGACCGTAGGATCGGCGATGTGACTGGGGCGGAACAGCACTTCGACGGCGGAACGGAAACCGGCTCGGCGGACGGGCTGGAGCGGCTCTGGACGCCGCACCGGATGACCTACATCTCCGGGGAGGACCGCCCCGAGGGCGGCTACGAGAAGCCCACCGGCTGCCCGTTCTGCCTGGCCCCCGGCCTGCCGCCGGAGCAGAGCCTGGTGGTGGCCCGGGGCGAGCGGGTCTACGCGGTGCTGAACCTCTACCCGTACAACCCCGGTCACCTGCTGGTCTGCCCGTACCGGCACGTCGCCGACTACACCGAGCTCGACCCCGACGAGACGATCGAGCTGGGCGTTTTCACCCAGACCGCGATGCGGGTGGTCCGCAAGGTCAGCAACGCGCACGGCTTCAACCTGGGCATGAACCAGGGCGGGGTGGCGGGCGCCGGCATCGCCGCGCACCTGCACCAGCACGTGGTGCCGCGCTGGGGTGGCGACGCCAACTTCATGCCGGTGATCGGCCGGACGAAGGTCCTGCCGCAGCTGCTCACCGACACCCGGGACCTCTTCGCCCAGGCCTGGCCGAGCTGATCCCGGCGGCCCACCGTGATCCACGGGGGCGGCCCGGAGCCGGCGCGGCCTCTACCATTCGGCGCATGGCCCTGCTGCACCGCGCGGAGATCCGCCCCACCAAGCTGGAGCTGTTGACCGACTGGCTGCCGGGCCGCTCCTGGTGGCGGGGCCCGGTCACCGCCGGGCTGACCCGCGTCGCCGGCTACCGGTTCGACGACCCGGCCGGCGCCGTCGGCATCGAGACGCTCCTGGTCCGTGCCGGTGACGGGCCCGTCCACCAGGTCCCGCTCACCTACCGCGACGCCCCGCTGGCCGGCGCGGACGACTGGCTGGTCGGCACCACCCGGCACTCGGTGCTCGGCCCGCGCTGGGTCTACGACGCCTGCGGCGACCCGGTCCACGCCGCCGCCCTGGCGTCGGCCATCCTCACCGGCGCCGGCCAGGCGCAGGAGTACTTCGAGGTCGACGGCGTGCGCGAACTCCGGGCACCCAGCATGACGATCACCAGTAGCGGGGCGAGCCACAGCGGGCCTCCCCCCGTCGGCGCCGTGCGCGCCGTGCGCGACGGCGACCTGACGGTCACCGTCACCGACTCCGTCGAGCTGACCGTCGTCCGCCGCCCCGGCGGCGCCGACGCGCCGCGGGGCGCCCGGCTGACCGGCACCTGGCCGGGGCAGTCGAACCCGGTGCCGCTGGCGTACGCCGTGCCGCGCTGACCTGCCCGCCGGGCCGGCGTGCCACCGCCGCGCCCGCCCGGGTTCAGCCGTGCCCGCCCGGCCTCAGCCGCGCAGCGCGGCGGCCAGCTCGGGCCAGCTCTCCACCCGGCGCACCCCGGGCAGGTGCCGCCGGTACGCGTCGACCTCGTCCGGGCGGGGCCGGAGCAGGTAGCGGTGCGGCACCGTGTCCAGGTAGCCGAGTACCTCAAGCCGGTCGTCGACGAAATGGGTCAGCCCCAGCCCGGCGGCGATCGGCGCCTTCTCCGGTCGGGTACGACAGAAGCGCAGCCGCTCCGGCCCGATCCCGGTGCGGCCGTGGAAGTCGTGGTGGGCCAGCCACCGCCGGGTGCGCTGTTCGGTCTCCGCGCCGCACTTCGACACCACGTACGCCTCGTCGAAGAGCGGCACCACCTCGGCCAGCACGTCGAACACGCCGTCCATCGGGGGTGTGCGCAGGAAGTTGCCGCCGAAGAACGAGGTGTCCTCGTTGCCGTCACTCAATTCGATGATCACGCCGCCGACGTCCACGCCCAACCGCCGCATGTGCTCGATCATGCACGATCGGCGAACTCCCCGCCCGCCGGCGCGTCCGAGGTGGCACGATGCGTCGATGGCAGTGACGACAAGGACGTTGGGCCGCAGCGGGATCGAGGTCAGCGCCCTCGGCATGGGGTGCTGGGCGATCGGCGGCCCGTGGGCCGAGGGCAGCCGCCCGCTGGGCTGGGGCGCCGTGGACGACGAGGAGTCGATCCGGGCCGTCCGCCGAGCGCTCGACCTCGGGGTGACCCTGTTCGACACCGCCGACACCTACGGGGCCGGGCACGGTGAACGGGTCCTCGGCCGGGCGCTCGCCGGCCGGCGGGACGAGGCGGTGATCGCCACCAAGTGGGGGTACACCTTCGACGAACGGTCCCGGCAGGCCACCGGGGAGGATCCGTCCCCGGCGTACCTGCGCCGGGCGGTGACCGACTCGCTGCGCCGGTTGGACACCGACCGGATCGACCTGTACCAGCTGCACCTGGGTGACCTGTCGCTGCCCCGGGTGGAGGCGCTGGTGGGCACGCTGGAGGAGCTGGTCGCCGAGGGGCTGGTCCGGGCGTACGGGTGGAGCACCGACCGGGTCGACCGGGCGGCGGTCTTCGCGCAGGTCGCGCCGCACGCCACCGCCGTGCAGCACACCCTGTCGGCGCTGCGGGACGCGCCGGCGATGCTCGCCGCGTGCGACAAGCACGACCTGGCCAGCGTCAACCGGAGCCCGCTCGGAATGGGGCTGCTGACCGGCAAGTACACCACCGCCTCGACGCTGCCGCGCGACGACGTACGCGGCCTCGCCCCGACCTGGTTGGAGTGGTTCCGCGGCGGCCGGCCGGCGCCGGAGTGGCTGCGTCGGGTCGCCGCGGTCCGGGGCGTGCTCACCGCCGACGGCCGTACCCTCAGCCAGGGGGCGCTGGGCTGGATCTGGGCCCGCAGCGGGCGGACGGTGCCGATCCCGGGGTGCCGCACCGTCGCCCAGGTCGAGGAGAACGCCGCCGCCCTGCACCGGGGCCCGCTGACCCCCGACCACTTCGCCGAGGTGGAACGCCAGCTCGCGGCCGTACGCACCGCCGCCCTCCGCGACGCCGACCGTCCCCACTGGCCGATGCCCCCCGTCCCCGCGGCCCGCCCCTGACGGGGCGGGTGCGGAGTCAGGGGTGGGTGGTGTGTTCCTTGCGGGCCTGGTCGGCCAGGTGCGCGGGCATGGGGTCGTAGCGGACGAAGTGGCGGCGGAAGGTGCCGGTGCCCGCGGTCATCGCCCGCAGCTCCACCGCGTAGCGCAGCAGCTCGGTGGCGGGGACCTCGGCGCGGACCAGGGTGCGCCCTTCGGCGTCCGGGTCCGGCTCGGTGCCGAGCACCCGGCCGCGCCGGCCGGAGAGGTCGCCCAGCACCGCGCCCACGGAGGAGTCGGCGACCCGGACGATCACCTCGTCCACCGGCTCCAGCAGGGCCGGCTGTCCCTTCTCGGCGGCGTCGCGCAGGGCGAGCGCGCCGGCGGTCTGGAACGCCGCGTCGGAGGAGTCGACGCTGTGCGCCTTGCCGTCGACCAGGGTGACCCGCAGGTCCACCACCGGCTGGCCGGCGACCAGGCCGCGCTCCATCTGCGCCCGGACGCCCTTCTCCACCGACGGGATGTAGTTGTGCGGGACGGCGCCGCCGACCACCCGGTCGACGAACTCGAACCCGCCGCCGGCCGGCAGCGGCTCGACCTCGATGTCGCAGACGGCGTACTGGCCGTGGCCGCCGGACTGCTTGACGTGCCGGCCGTGCCCCTTCGCCGGCACGGTGAGCGTCTCCCGTAGCGGCACCCGCACCGGCTCGGTCTCCAGCTCCACCCCGCCGCTGCGCAGCCGGTCCAGCACCACGTCGGCGTGCGCCTCGCCCATGCACCAGAGCACCAGCTGGTGGGTCTCCGGGTTGCGCTCCAGCCGCAGCGTCGGGTCGCCGGCGACCAGCCGGGCCAGGTTGCGGGCCAGGGCGTCCTCGTCGGCCCGGCTCTTCGCCACCACCGCGACCGGCAGCAGCGGCTCCGGCATCTCCCAGGGCGCGATCAGCAGCGGCTCGTCCTTGGCGGAGACGGTGTCGCCGGTCTCCGCGCTGCCCGACTTGGTGATCGCGCAGATGTCACCGGCGACGCAGGCGGGTACCTCGCGCAGCGTCGCGCCCAGCGGGCTGTAGACGTGCCCGACCCGCTCGTCGGCGTCGTGGTCGGGGTGCCCGCGCTCGGCCAGGCCGTGCCCGGAGACGTGCACCACCTGGTCGGGGCGCAGCGTGCCGGAGAAGACCCGGACCAGGGAGACCCGCCCGACGTGCCGGTCGACGGTGGTCTTGACCACCTCGGCGACCAGCGGGCCGGCCGGGTCGCAGCTCAGCGGGGGCCGGGGCGAGCCGTCGACCCCGGTGACCGCGGGCAGCTCGTGCTCCAGCGGCGACGGGAAGGCGGCGACCAGCCCGTCCAGCAGCACGTCCAGTCCGACGCCGGTCTCCGCGCAGACCGGCACCACCGGGTAGAAGTGGCCCCGGGCCACCGCCGTCTCCAGGTCGGTGATCAGGATGTCGGTGCCGATCTCCTCGCCGCCGAGGTAGCGGTCCATCAGGGTCTCGTCCTCGCTCTCGGCGATGATCCCCTCGATGAGCTCGTCGCGGGCCTCGGTGATGGCCGGCAGGTGCTCCGGGTCCGGTTCCCGCACCGCGGCCGGCAGCCCGGCCGAGTAGTCGAAGACCCGCCGGGTGATCAGCCCCATCAGGCCGGCGACGGACACGCCGTCGTCGCCGAGCATCGGCAGGTAGAGCGGGAGGACGTTGTCGCCGAAGACCCGCTGGCAGAGCGCCACCGCCTCGTCGAAGTCGGCGCGGGGGTGGTCCAGCCGGGAGACCGCGACGGCGCGCGGCATGTCGACGGCCGCGCACTCCTCCCAGAGGGCGGCGGTGGCGGCGTCCATCCCGTCGGCGGCGGAGACCACGAAGAGCGCCGCGTCGGCGGCCCGCAGGCCGGCGCGCAGCTCGCCGACGAAGTCGCCGTAGCCGGGGGTGTCCAGCAGGTTGACCTTGACGTCGCGGTGCAGCAGCGGCGCGCAGGCCAGGCTCACCGAGCGCTGCTGGCGTACCGCCGCCGGGTCGTGGTCGCAGACGGTGGTGCCGTCGACGACGGAGCCGGCCCGGCCGATCGTGCCGCTCGCCGCGAGCAGCGCCTCGACCAGGGTCGTCTTGCCCGCGCCGGAGTGCCCGACGAGCACCACGTTGCGAACCCTGCCGGGCTCGGTCACCACCGGCGCGTTGCCGGCGACACCCTTCTCCTGGTTCTTCTGCGCCATCGCGGCGCACCTCCCTCAGCGGTGGTTGGTGGCGACCGCCGCGGGCGACGGGGAAGCGGTGCCCGGGCGGGTGCCGCGGCGATATCCTCCTGGGCTCTGCCGAACGACGGACAGTCAGGCGGTCGGGTCGGTGAGCTGGCTCACCTCCCACACCCGATCTCACACCCGTGGCGGACCCGACACAAGCCTCCCGTGGGCGGGTCGACACGACCGGGCGTATCGCCGGCCGCTGCCTGCCGTTATCGTGGGACCGCCATGGCGAAGATCTTCCAAGTGACGGCCCGCGCGGGGATGACCCGCGTCGTCGAGCCGGTCGCGCGCGGACTGCTCCGCGCGGGTGTGTCCCCCAACGCGGTCACCGTGACCGGCACCGTCGGCGTGCTCGTCGGCGCCCTCGGCTTCGGCGCCCGCGGCGACCTGGTCGCCGGCGCGGTGATCGTCACGGTCTTCGCGCTCACCGACCTGCTCGACGGGACGATGGCCCGGATGAGCGGCGGCTCCACCCGGTTCGGCGCGTTCCTCGACTCGAGCATGGACCGGGTCGCCGACAGCGCCGTCTTCGGCGCGGTCGCCTACTGGCTGGCCACCGAGGGCAACCATTCCGGGGTGGCCGCCGCGCTGCTCTGCCTGGCCGCCGGCGGGCTGGTCTCCTACGTCAAGGCCCGCGCCGAGGGGCTCGGCATGTCCGGCGACGTCGGCATCGCCGAGCGCACCGAGCGGCTGCTGATCGTCGGGGTGGGCGGCCTGCTCACCGGCCTCGGCGTCGACCCGGCCCTGGAGATCGCGCTCTGGCTGCTCGCCGCCGTGTCGATCTTCACGGTCGGCCAGCGGATGCGGCACGTGTACCGGCAGGCCCAGCTGGTCGGCCGGGAGTGAACCTCACCGAGCTCGGCTACGTCGCCGGATGGCGCCTGGCCCGCGCGCTGCCCCGGCCCGTGGTGGCCGCGGCCTTCCGGGCGGGCGCCGACCGCGCCGCCCGGCGAAACGGCGGGGGTACGGCCCGACTGCGCGCCAACCTGCGCCGGGTGGTCGGCCCGGATCTGCCCGAGGCGGAGCTGGACGACCTGGTGCGGCGGGGCCTGCGCTCCTACGCGCGGTACTGGATGGAGGCGTTCCGGCTGCCGGCGCTGAACCGGACGCAGATCCTCGCCGGCTTCCGGCTCGACGGGGCCGAGAAGCTCGCCGCCGACGTCGCCGCCGGCCGCGGCGCGGTGGTGGCCCTGCCGCACGCCGGCAACTGGGACGCCGCGGGCGCCTGGGTGGCCGCCACCGGCTGGCCCATCACCACCGTCGCCGAGCGGCTCAGGCCCGAGGCGGTCTACGAGCGGTTCGTCGCCTTCCGACAGGGCCTCGGCATGGAGATCCTGCCCACCCACGGCGGCGACCGACCCGCCTTCGACGTGCTGGAGGACCGGCTGCGCGCGGGCACGGTGGTGCCGCTGCTGGCCGACCGGGACCTCTCCGCCCGGGGCGTCGAGGTCGATTTCTTCGGCGGCCGGACCCGGATGCCGGCCGGTCCCGCGCTGCTGGCGATCCGCACCGGCGCCCCGCTCTACGTCGCCTCGATGTGGTACGAACCGGATGCCGCGTGCGCCTCGATCGAGGGCCCGATCCCGCTGCCCGACCCGGCGAGCGCCCCGCTGGACGTCCGGGTGAAGGTGCTGACCCAGCGGATTGCCGACGGTCTGGCGGCGGGCATCGCCCGGCATCCGGAAGACTGGCACATGTTGCAGCGGATGTGGCTGGACCAGCGGGGCACGGCAAGCGGCGCGACACGGTCCGCGCCGACCACCGGCAAGGCCTGACGGGAAGGGCGCCTACGTGCGGATCGGCATCGTGTGCCCGTACTCCTTCGACGTCCCCGGCGGGGTGCAGAACCACATCGTCGACCTCGCCGAGGCGCTGATCGGGCTCGGTCACGAGGTGAGTGTGCTCGCCCCGGCCGACGAGGACTCGCCGCTGCCGCCGTACGTGGTGTCGGCGGGGCGGGCCGTGCCGCTGCCGTACAACGGCTCGGTGGCCCGGATCGCGTTCGGCCCGGTCTCCACCGCCCGGGTCCGGCGCTGGATCACCCGGGGCGACTTCGACGTGCTGCACGTGCACGAGCCGCTGACCCCGAGCCTGTCGATGCTCGCCGTGCTCTGCGCCCGTGGCCCGGTGGTCGCCACCTTCCACACCGCGATGACCCGGTCCCGGGTGCTCGCCGCCGCGCAGGGTGTGCTGCAGATCCTGCTGGAGCGGATCACCGCGCGGATCGCGGTCAGCGCGCTGGCCCGCAAGGTGCAGGTCGAGCACATGGACGGCGGCGCGGTGGAGATCCCCAACGGGGTGGCGGTGGCCAAGTTCACCGGCGTGGAGCCGCTGCCCGGCTGGCCGGGGGAGTGCCCGCCCGGGCGCGGCGGCGCCCTCGGCTTCCTCGGGCGGTTCACCGAGGCCCGCAAGGGTTTCCCGATCCTGCGGGACGCCTTCGTGGCGCTCGCCCCGCAGCGGCCGGGGCTGCGCCTGCTGGTGGCCGGGCCGGGGGACCGCGACGACCTGTACGGGCGGTTCCCGGCCGAGCTGCACGACCGGGTGACCTTCCTCGGCATGGTCTCCGAGCCGGACAAGGCCCGGATGCTGCGCAGCGTGGACCTCTACGTCGCGCCGAACACCGGCGGGGAGTCGTTCGGCATGATCCTCACCGAGGCCCTGGCGGCCGGCACCACGGTCGTCGCCAGTGACCTGGACGCGTTCCGCCGGGTGCTCGACGGTGGACGGGCCGGCCGGCTCTTCCCGACCGGCGACGCGGCGGGGCTGCGCAACGCCCTGGCCGAGCTGCTCGACGACCCCGACCAGCGGGCCGCGCTGACGGCCTGCGGCGACCAGGTGGTCGCCCACTACGACTGGCCGGTGGTGGCCCGCCGGGTGGTGGAGGTGTACGCGGCGGCGATCGAGGCCACCGACGGCCGGGTCATGGACCAGGAGTGGGCGGGGCTGGGCGGGGCGGTGTGACCACTACGATGCCGCACATGTGGTGGGTGGTGGTCGCGCTGGTCGTCGGCCTGGTCGCGGCGTACCTGATCTGGACCGCCGGCCGGGTCGAGCGGCTGCAGAGCCGCGCCGAGTCGGCGGCCCGGGCCCTCGACGCGCACCTGCTGCGCCGGGCCGCGGCCGCCGCGGTGCTCGCCGAGCGGCGGTACGGCGTCGAGCTGTACGCCGCGGCGCGAATCGCCCTGGACGCGGGTCCGGCGGAGCGGGAGGCCGCCGAGAACGACCTCACCCGGCAGCTGCGCGTGGTGGAGCTGGATCCGGCCGACCCGGCCTGCGAGGCGGTGATCGCGGCGAGCCGGCGGCTGGCCCTGGCCCGGCAGGTGCACACCGATCTGGTCCGGGACGCCCGGACGGCTCGCGGCCGGCCGCTGGTGCGGCTGTTGCGGATGGGGCGGCGGCACCCCTGGCCCCGCTACTTCGACATCGACGACCCGACCCTCGTCGTCCCCGCCGACGTCCCGGCCAGCTGACGTCCGTGGTGTCCCGGACCTGCCTCGGCGTCCGGTTCGAGGGTGGGTGACGGCAGCCACATCGCAGGCCACCGTGGGTCCGATTGGCTGTCGGAGCGGCGTCGGCGCGGTCGTAGCATGAGCCAAAGCCACCCCCGAGCAGGTCCGAGGAGCGATAACCCGTGCCCGAAACCACCTCCCCGAACACCGGCGCCAATTCCGTCGTCGGCACCGCCCGCGTCAAGCGCGGCATGGCCGAGATGCTCAAGGGCGGCGTGATCATGGACGTGGTCACCCCCGAGCAGGCCAAGATCGCCGAAGACGCCGGCGCCGTCGCCGTGATGGCGCTGGAGCGGGTGCCCGCCGACATCCGCGCCCAGGGCGGCGTCTCCCGGATGAGCGACCCGGACATGATCGACGGCATCATCGCCGCGGTCTCGATCCCGGTGATGGCCAAGGTCCGCATCGGCCACTTCGTCGAGGCGCAGATCCTCCAGTCCCTCGGCGTCGACTACATCGACGAGTCCGAGGTGCTGACCCCGGCCGACTACGCCAACCACATCGACAAGTGGGCGTACACCGTCCCCTTCGTCTGCGGCGCGACCAACCTGGGCGAGGCGCTGCGCCGGATCACCGAGGGCGCGGCCATGATCCGCTCCAAGGGCGAGGCCGGCACCGGTGACGTCTCCAACGCCACCACCCACATGCGGAAGATCCGTCAGGAGATCCGCCGGCTCAGCTCGCTGCCCGCCGACGAGCTCTTCGTCGCCGCGAAGGAGCTCCAGGCGCCGTACGAGCTGGTCAAGGAGGTCGCCGAGACCGGCAAGCTCCCGGTGGTGCTCTTCACCGCGGGCGGCATCGCCACCCCGGCCGACGCCGCGATGATGATGCAGCTCGGCGCCGAGGGCGTCTTCGTCGGCTCCGGCATCTTCAAGTCCGGCAACCCGGCGCAGCGCGCCGCGGCGATCGTCAAGGCCACCACCTTCCACGACGACCCGGACGTGCTGGCCAAGGTCTCCCGCGGTCTCGGCGAGGCGATGGTCGGCATCAACGTCGACGAGATCCCGCAGCCGCACCGGCTGGCCGAGCGGGGCTGGTGAGTCGGTCCGGCACACGCCGGGGACGGGGTGGAGACGCGGGCCGGTGCGCCGGCCCGCCACGCCGGACGACGAACGAAGGAGCGGTGACATGAGCGACGCACCCGTCATCGGTGTGCTCGCCCTGCAGGGGGACGTCCGGGAGCACGTCGCGGCCCTGGCCGGTGCCGGCGCGGACGCCCGCCCGGTCCGCCGCCCGGCCGAACTGGACGCGGTCGACGGGCTGGTCATCCCCGGCGGCGAGTCCACCACGATCAGCAAGCTGGCCGACATCTTCGAGATGCGCGAGCCGATCGACAAGCGGATCGCCGGCGGCATGCCGGTCTACGGCTCCTGCGCCGGCATGATCATGCTGGCCACCGAGGTGCTGGACGGCCGGCCGGACCAGCGGGGCTTCGACGGCATCGAGATGACGGTGCGTCGCAACGCGTTCGGCCGCCAGGTCGACTCGTTCGAGGCGCCGGTGGAGATCGACGGGGTGGCCGGCGGGCCGTTCCACGCGGTGTTCATCCGGGCCCCGTGGGTGGAGCGGGTCGGCGACGGCGTGCAGGTGCTCGGCACGGTGGCCGACGGACCGGCCGCCGGGCGGATCGTGGCGGTACGGCAGGGCAACCTGCTGGCCACCTCGTTCCACCCCGAGCTGACCGGTGACCTGCGCGTGCACGCGTACTTCGTGGAGCTGGTCCGGGCCGCCCGCTGAGTCGTCGCGTCCCGTCTGTCCCCGTTGGGGCGGATGGGGCGCGGCCGGTGCCGTGCGGTGCGTGACAGTGACCCGCCGACCGCCGGTAGGATTGCCGAGATTCGGCAGGGCCATCTGCCCGCCACGGCTTCCACCAGGGCTGACCGGCACCACCGCGTGCGCCGGCGGGAGCGGGGGCGCGTGCGGTGCGGTCGATGCGACGGCGGGTAGCAACGGAGGTAACAGATGTCCGGCCACTCAAAGTGGGCGACGACCAAGCACAAGAAGGCGGTCATCGACGCCAAGCGCGGCAAGATGTTCGCCAAGCTGATCAAGAACGTCGAGGTCGCGGCGCGGACCGGCGGCGGTGACCCGGCCGGCAACCCGACGCTCTACGACGCCATCCAGAAGGCCAAGAAGAACTCGGTCCCGAACGACAACATCGACCGCGCGGTCAAGCGGGGCTCCGGCCTGGAGGCCGGCGGCGCCGACTGGCAGACGATCATGTACGAGGGCTACGGCCCCAACGGCGTGGCGATGCTCATCGAGTGCCTCACCGACAACCGCAACCGGGCCGCGACCGAGGTCCGTACCGCGCTGACCCGCAACGGCGGTTCGCTCGCCGACGCCGGCTCGGTGTCGTACATGTTCTCCCGCAAGGGGGTGGTGATCGTCCCCAAAGCAGACACCACCGAGGACGACGTGATGATGGCGGTCCTCGACGCCGGCGCCGAGGAGGTCAACGACCTCGGCGAGGCGTACGAGGTGGTCTCCGAGCCGACCGACCTGATCGGGGTCCGCACCGCCCTCCAGGACGCCGGGATCGAGTACGAGTCGGCCGAGTCCTCCCTGATCCCCAGCGTCAACGTGCCGCTGGACGAGGAGGGCGCTCGCAAGATCTTCAAGCTGATCGACGTGCTGGAGGACTGCGACGACGTGCAGAACGTCTACGCCAACTTCGACGTCAGCGACGACGTGATGGAGGCGGTCGGCTGAGGTCGCCCGGCGCCGTCGAGCCGATCATGTGTTGGCTCGGCGGCGCGTCCCGTAGCTGTTGCGCCCTCGTCCTCGTGAGCCCCTCGCCCGCGTCAGCCGCCTTCTGTGCGCTCGGAGATGGTGGGCAGGGCGCGCACGAACGAGGCCAGGCTCTTGTACGGTTCCTCGTCCAGGACCCGCGCGGCCAGCCCGAACGGGAAACCGGTCAGGCCCAGCGCGGAGACCGCCGGGACCCCTGGTGACGTCTCGTGCGCGACCCACTCGCCACCGTAGGCGCGGATGACCACTTCGCCGGTGTAGGCGCCGATCAACCGCCACCACAGGTCGAGGCGCTCGTCGGCGAGCGGCCCGTCGGCGAGCAGGTCGACGCAGACCTCGTCGAGGGTCGACAGGCTCTCCGGTGACCAGTCCAGCCGGCGGCCGAACTGCCGGGACACCAGCTCCACGCATTCGTCGGCGAGGGCGTGCAGGTACGTAGGGTCCGGCGCGCTCATGGTTGGCGATCCTCGCACAGATCATGTTGTCCTTCCCGCCCCTTCCGCGCGGGATGCCGGAGGGTTGTTGCTTCCGCCTCGTCCGACGTCGGCGACGACGTGATGGAGGCGGTCGGCTGAACCGCCGACCTCTGGTCGGTTCCCCGGCGCCGGAAATCGAGCTGGGCGTCGGACGCGCCCGCGTACCCTGCCGGCATGCTGGTCCCCGACCTCCCGCTGCGTACCGACCGCCTCGACCTGCGGCTCTTCACCGCCGGCGACTTCGACGCCCTGCACGACTACCAGTCCCGCCCCGACGTCACCCGGTACCTCTACTTCGGGCCGAACGACGAGGTGGCGAGCCGGGAGGCGCTGGCCCGCAAGCGGCGGCGCACCGCCCTGCGGGCCGAGGGCGACGTGCTCAACCTGGCGCTGGTGCGGCGGGACTCCGGGGCGCTGATCGGCGACGTGATGCTGACCTGGACCAGCGCTGCCCACCGGCAGGGCGAGATCGGGTACGTCCTGCATCCCGACCACGCCGGCCGGGGGTACGCCACCGAGGCCACCCGGGTGATGCTGGGGCTGGGCTTCGACGGTCTCGGCCTGCACCGGATCGTGGGCCGGCTGGACGCCCGCAACACCGCCTCCGCGCGGGTGCTGGAGCGGCTCGGCATGCGGCGCGAGGCGCACCTGCGGGAGAACGAGTGGGTCAAGGGGGAGTGGACCGACGAACTGGTCTACGCCCTGCTGGCCCGTCACTGGCGGGAGCGGTAGGCGGCGGCGGACGCCCGGCCCCGGCCCGGTCCACGCCGGGCGGGGCCAGGCCCCGGGTCAGCGGGTGGAGCGGTAGGTCCGGACCGCGCTGTCGACCAGTCCCCAGATGACGATCAGGGCGACGCCGACGACCGCGACGGTGGTGACGGTGGCCAGGTTGTCGCCGTCGCGCAGCCAGTCGAAGCGCCGCAAGAGCGCCGGGTTGAGCAGCCGGTCGGTGTGCAGCAGCCACATCACCGGCGCCGCGAAGGCGAGGTCCAGCGCCGCCTTCACCGCGAACAGCCGCCACGTCCAGCGGCCGGTCCGATACCTGACGGCCTCGAACACCACGCTGGCCAGCAGCACCGCGATCAGCGCCGGCAGCCACGACCGCCACAGCGCCGGGTCGATGATCGGGATGTTGCGGCCGGCGTCGTCGTCGATGAAGGACTGGAAGTGCTGCCAGGGCAGGTAGGCCGCGACCAGGGCGAGCATGGCGATCGAGGCGCAGGTGTCGGTGAGCCGCACGTCCCGCTCGACCGGGCCCTCGGTGAGCTGGTCGACGCTCCACTCGGGCAGGTCGAGCGAGGTCCCGGTCCGCTCCAGCACCGCGAAGACCAGGGTGACCCAGAACCCGATCTGGACCGTCACCTGGAGGGCGGTGACGATGCCGGCCCCGATCGCCCCGCCGGCGTTGTCTCCGGTGGTCGCCTCGACCAGGCCGACCACGACCCCGACGGTCGCCGGTACGAAGCTGAGCAGCAGCTTGAGCAGCCGTTCCCAGGCCAGGTAGTACGTCGGGCCGATGAGCTGCAACCGGCGGTCTGCGTAGCGGGCCGCGAGCTGCGCCGGGTTGCCCAGTTCGGTGAGCACCTCCCGCTCGGCGATGGCGGTGTCCTGCCCGCCGGCGGAACGGTCCTCGACCATGTCCTCGATGGAGGCGCGCAGCTCGGTGGCGATCTCCGCGCGGCGGGGCGCCGGCACCGCCCGCAGGGTGGCGGCCAGGTAGCGGTCGGTCAGGGAACTCATCGGTCCACTCCTTCGATCAGGCCGGCGACGGAGGCCTGCACGGCGGCGAGGTCGTCGAGGAGCCGGCGCAGCACGGACTCGCCGTCCTCGCTGGTGCGGTAGAACTTGCGGGGGCGGCTCTCCTCGGTGTTCCACTCGCTGGTCAGCAGGCCCTGTTCCTCGAGCCGGCGCAGCAGCGGGTAGAGGGTGTTGGCGTCCACCGGGAAGCCGTGCCCGGCGAGCCGTTGGAGCAGCGCGTAGCCGTAGTCGGGCCGGCGCAGGGCGACCAGGCTCGCCACCACCACGGTGCCTCGGCGCAGCTCCTGGAGATGGGTCCGCAGAATCTCCTCACCAACCATGGCTGACACGATAGTGTGTGCCACACACCATTGTCTAGCGCTACATCATCGTGTGACATCGCCGCAACGGGGCGGAGTCGGTCCCGGACGACGAGCGGGGCGCCCGGTACGACCCGGACGCCCCGCTCGCTCCCGCTCCGCCGCGCCCCGCGGCGGGGATCAGCAGGACGGCCGCTGGCGGAAGTTCCGCTCCACGAAGTCCGCCGGGCCGACCTGGAAGTAACCCACTCCCGGACGGATCGGGTGCCCGGTGAAGAGCTCGACCCGCGACCCGAAGCGCACCAGGTACGCCGAGGCGTCCCCCGCGTCGTTGCGGATCAGCGCGCCCCGCCGGCCGTAGATCTCCGCCAACTCCTCGAAGGACATGCCGACCATCGCCCCGGCGGGTGAGCGGGGCGGCGCGGTCGCCGTACCCACCTCGACCAGCCGGCCGTCCCGGAAGGCCAGCAGGATGACCCCCGCCCACGCCCCGGTGGCCCCCGCGTGCACCACCCCGGAGCAGCCCGGCGCCGTCCAGGAGATGCGCCCGGCCGCCGTGAGCGTCGCCAGGTCGGCGCCGATCCGGTACGCGCCGGCGCCCCGGACACTGAGCAGCCGGGGCTGGTGGTGCGCCGGGCCGGCGTCGGGCCGTCCGACCGGGAAACCGGTGACCGGTCCGGCGTGCCGCGACGCGGGTGCGGTGACACCGGACGGGACGGCCGCCCGGGCCGCGGCCGGGCCGGCGACGGCTGCCGGGGCGAGCGTGACGAGCGCCAGCGCGCCCGTGGTGATCAGGATCGAACGACGGTTCATGGCCTGCTCCTTCGTGGTGGGTCTCCTGCTCTGTTGGTCTCCCCGGCGACGCCGATGGTTCGTCGGCTTTCCGACCGACCGCCGACCGCCGCCGCCCCGGCCGCCCCGACCTGCCGCCGCGCCCGGACCTGCCGCCGCGCCCGCCGGACGGTCTACTGTCGGAGGGCACGGCAACCGACGGCGCTGGCCCGGAGGTGAGGCGGTGACGGCTCCGGCGCGGATCGGGCCCTACCGCATCGAGCGGCTGCTCGGCGTCGGCTCGTTCGCGATGGTCTGGCTCGGCTACGACGACGCCCTCGACTCGCGCGTCGCGATCAAGGTCCTGGCGGAGAACTGGAGCCACGACCTGCGGGTGCGGGAACGCTTCCTCGACGAGGCCCGGCTGCTGCGCCGGCTGGACCACGAGCGGCTGGTCCGGGTGCACGGCCTGGGTGAACTGCCCGACGGCCGGCCCTACGCGGTGCTGGCCTGGGCCGACGGGGGGAGCCTGCGCGACCGCCTGGCCGGTGGCCCGATCCCCGTGCCGACCGCGCTGCGCCTGCTGGGTGAGGTCGCCGCCGGGGTCGCGGTCCTGCACCGGCACGGCGTGGTGCACCGCGACCTGACTCCCGGCAACGTCCTGTTCCGCTCCACCGCGCCGGCGGGGGACCCGGCCACCGGAGAGGTGCTGATCGCCGACCTCGGCCTGGCCAAGGCGCTCGCCGCCGCCTCGGGGCTGACCGCCCGCGCCGGTACGCCCGGTTACATGGCGCCGGAGCAGGACGACCCGCTGGCGGTCGTGGACACCCGCGCCGACGTGTTCGGGTTGGGCCGGCTCGGTCTACGGCTGCTGGCCGCCCATCCCGACAGCCCGCACCCCGACCGCCCCCCAGCGGCGGTCCGGATGCGCGACGGTGTGCCGGCCCGGGTGGCGGCGGTGCTGCGCCGGGCCACCGCGCACCGGCCCACCGACCGGCACCCGGACGCGGCCGCCTTCCGGGTGGCGTTGGAGCGCGCGGTGGCCGGCCCGGGGCACCCGCCCGCTGTCCGGCCGTCGCGCCGGGCCCACCGCTTCCGGGTGGCCGGGGCGGCCCTCGTGGCCCTCGCCGCGCTCGGTGGCGTCGTCGGCGCCGAGGCCGGAGGCGCGGGCCCGCGTCGGCCGGCCCCGGCGACGTACACCAGCGGACCGGTAACGGTGGCGTTGCCGGCCGGCTGGTCGGCGACCGGCGCGACGTGGGCGGGCCAGTACGGCGCCGACGGCCGCCCCGAACCGGCGCTGGTGATGTCGCCGCAGCCGCGCCGATGGGCCGCGGACCCCGGCCTGCCCGGTGCGTTCGTCGGCCTTTCCGCCAGCACGGCGGCGCGCACCACCCCGGCCGGTTTCCTCGCCGAGCGCACGCACGCGGACTGCGTGCCGGCGCCGGCACGTAGCACCCGGCGGGCGGGCGTGGAGTGGACCGTGGTGGCGTACCGCTGCGACCGGGGGCGGCCGCTGATCGTCGAGTCGGCCGGGCTGGCGCCGGGTCGCGCCGCGCTGGTGTACGTCCAGATCGTCCCACCGGCGGACGGCGGGGCCGACTTCGTCGACACGCTGCTCGCCGGGGTGCGGGTGCGGTAGCGGCTGCCCGTCGGCGACGGGTCACGGGCCCGGAGTCAGCGGACCACGATCGTGATGGTGTGCGTCCGGTCCTCCTGCGGGATCGTGACGGCAACGGTGCCGGGGCGGACGAAGCGGATGTCCACCACCCCGGCCTCGTAGTGCTGCGAGACCAGCTCCGGGCGGTCCACGGTGACCAGGCCGGGCCCGATGCCCTGGATCCGCAGCACCGCGCCGGTGGCGAAGCAGAGCGACTTCAGCAGCTCCAGCTCGGTCTCGGCGAGCGGCAGGTCGTAGCGGACCGCGCCCTGGCAGGCCGAGGTCGGCGGGGTCGGCGAGGGGGCCGGTCGGGGCGGCGTACCCCGGGTCCAGGTGGGCGCGGGCGGGGCGGCGACCGGGCGTCCGGTGCTCGGCGGCACCCGGGACGGTGACGCGGCGGCGGTGGTGGGGCTGGCGCCGGGGGTCGGCGTCGAGCGGGACGGGCCGGCGGGCTGGACGGGCAGCGGCGACACCGCGTCGTCGCCGCAGGCGCCGACCGCCCCGGCCAGCGCGACAGCGGCGGCGACCCCGGTGACGAGCCGGCGGATCGAGGTGTGGCGCATGGCGGGGGCTCCCCCTCTCGGGACCGGTGCTGTCTACCGTTGGTCGCCACCGCCGCCGGTCCGGTTCGCGGTCGGCGCGGTCAGCGCGGATCGTCGCCGAGTCGTTGCCGGACCTGCCGGCGGGCCAGGTGCAACCGGGACTTCACCGTGCCCTCCGGCACGTCGAGCAGCGTGGCGATCTCGGGATAGCTCAGCCCGAGCACGTCGCGCAGGGCCACCACCTCGGCGAGGTCCGGGCGGACCGCGTCGAAGGCGTCGAGCAGGTCGAGGCGGGTGCCGGCGACCACGCTGGTCCGCCGGGGATCGGGGCGGTCGGGCAGCGGCACGCCGTCGGCCTCCAGCAGCCACCGGCGGCGCAGGACGCGGTAGGTCGAGCGGGCCCGGTTGGCGGTCAGCCGGTGCAGCCAGGTGCGGAACGCCGACCGGCCCTCGAACCGGGTGATCCCGCGGGCCAGCGCCAGCAGCGTGTCCTGGCAGGCCTCCTCGGCGTCCTCCCGGTTGGGCAGGAACCGGGCGCAGAGCCGCAGCACCTCCGGCCGCACCGCGACCAGCAGGGCGTCCAGCGCCGCCCGGTCGCCCTGCGCGGCGGCGCGGGCCAGGCTGTCGATGCGCTCGTCGTGGGGCATGCCGGGTGTCCAATGCTCGCCGGTGCCGATCCTCGAGCGTACGGCCGGTGCCGGCGGGGCGGGCCGGTCCAGTCCGGCACCCGACGGCCGGGGGAGGCTCGCCGGGCGGACCGGCACCCCGGGTCGGGGCGGCGCGGCGGCCGGTCGGCGGCGCGTCACCGCCGGGTCGTGGGGAGACCTCCGCCACGTGGTCGAAGGTCCGTCCGCGCGGCTGTCGCAGCCCCTGATCGAATCTCGGTAGGGTGGGCCGACCGACCTGAACCAACCCATGATCCGACCCGGGGGGGGCGCTCTGCATGGGCGATTCGTTCGCGCATCTGCACGTGCACACTGAGTACTCGATGCTCGACGGGGCGGCCCGGCTCAAGGACCTCTTCGCCGAGGCCAACCGGCTCGGCATGCCGGCGGTGGCGATCACCGACCACGGCAACATGCACGGCGCGAACGACTTCTACAACCAGGCGATGGCCGCCGGGATCACCCCGATCCTGGGCGTCGAGGCGTACGTGGCGCCGGAGTCGCGCTTCCACAAGGCCCGGGTGAAGTGGGGCCGGCCGGAGCAGAAGAGCGACGACGTCTCCGGTAACGGCGCGATCACCCACAAGACCATGTGGGCGCGGAACGCCACCGGCCTGAAGAACCTCTTCACCCTCAACTCGCGCGCCTCCATGGAGGGCCACTACGTCAAGTGGCCGCGGATGGACATGGAGCTGATCGCCGAGCACGCCGAGGGGATCATGGCGACCACCGGCTGCCCCTCCGGCGCGGTGCAGACCCGGCTGCGGCTGGGCCAGTTCGACGAGGCGCTCAAGGTCGCCGCGAGCTACCAGGACATCTTCGGCAAGGAGAACTACTTCCTGGAGATCATGGACCACGGCCTCTCCATCGAGCGCCGGGTCCGCGACGGGCTGACCGAGATCGCCCGCAAGCTCGACATCCCGCCGGTGGTCACCAACGACTCGCACTACACCCACGAGGCCCAGGCCACCGCGCACGACGTGCTGCTCTGCGTGCAGACCGGCAGCAACATCGACGACCCGAACCGGTTCCGGTTCGAGGGCGGCGGCTACTTCATCAAGTCCGCCGAGCAGATGCGCGCGGTCGACAACTCCGAACTGTGGCAGCAGGGCTGCCGCAACACCCTGCTGGTCGCCGAGAAGGTCGACCCGACCGGGATGTTCGAGTTCCGCAACCTGATGCCGCGGTTCCCGGTGCCCGAGGGGGAGACCGAGGAGTCGTGGTTCCGCAAGGAGACCTTCGCCGGACTGGCCCGCCGCTACCCGAACGGCATCCCCGAGGGGCACGTCGTGCAGGCCGAGTACGAGCTGGGCGTCATCAACCAGATGGGCTTCCCCTCGTACTTCCTCGTGGTCGCCGACTTCATCCAGTGGGCGAAGAACCAGGGCATCGCCGTCGGTCCGGGCCGTGGCTCGGCCGCCGGCTCGCTGGTCGCGTACGCCCTGGGCATCACCGACCTGGACCCGATCCCGCACGGTCTGATCTTCGAGCGGTTCCTCAACCCCGAGCGCGTCTCGATGCCGGATGTCGACATCGACTTCGACGAGCGCCGGCGCGGCGAGGTGATCAAGTACGTCACCGACAAGTGGGGCGAGGACAAGGTCGCCCAGATCGCGACCTTCGGCACGATCAAGGCGAAGGCCGCGATCAAGGACTCGGCCCGGGTGCTCGGCTTCCCGTACGCGGTGGGGGACCGGATCACCAAGGCGATGCCGCCGGCGGTGATGGGCAAGGACATCCCGCTCACCGGCATCTTCGACCCGAAGCACCCGCGCTACGCCGAGGCCGGCGAGATCCGCGGCCTCTACGAGTCCGACCCGGACGTCCGCAAGGTGATCGACACCGCCAAGGGCATCGAGGGGCTGATCCGGCAGACCGGTGTGCACGCCGCCGGCGTCATCATGTCCGCCGAGCCGATCATCGAGCACATCCCGCTGATGCGGCGGGACGCCGACGGGGCGATCATCACCCAGTTCGACTACCCGACGTGCGAGTCGCTCGGGCTGTTGAAGATGGACTTCCTCGGCCTGCGCAACCTGACGATCATCGACGACGCGGTCAAGAACATCAAGCTCAACCACGGCCTCCAGCTCGACCTGCTGTCCCTGCCGCTGGACGACAAGGCCGCGTACGAGCTGCTCGCCCGGGGCGACACGCTGGGCGTGTTCCAGCTCGACGGCGGGCCGATGCGCTCGCTGCTGCGGCTGATGAAGCCGGACAACTTCGAGGACATCTCCGCCGTCCTGGCGCTGTACCGGCCCGGCCCGATGGGCGTCGACTCGCACACCAACTACGCGCTGCGCAAGAACGGCCTCCAGGAGATCACCCCGATCCACCCGGAGCTGGAGGAGCCGCTGCGGGAGATCCTGGCCCCGACCCACGGCCTGATCGTCTACCAGGAGCAGGTGCAGCGCGCCGCGCAGATCCTCGCCGGCTACACCCTCGGCCAGGCCGACCTGCTGCGCCGGGCGATGGGCAAGAAGAAGAAGGAGATCCTCGACAAGGAGTTCATCCCGTTCCGCGACGGGTGCCGCGAGCGCGGCTACTCCGACGAGGCGATCCAGGCGGTGTGGGACGTCCTGGTCCCGTTCGCCGGCTACGCCTTCAACAAGGCGCACTCCGCCGCCTACGGGCTGGTGTCCTACTGGACCGCGTACCTCAAGGCGCACTACCCGGCCGAGTACATGGCCGGGCTGCTCACCTCCGTCGGTGACGACAAGGACAAGATGGCGCTCTATCTGTCCGAGTGTCGCCGGATGCGGATCCAGGTGCTGCCGCCGGACGTGAACACCTCGGCCGGGCCGTTCACCCCGGTCGGCCGGGACATCCGGTTCGGCCTCGCCGCGGTGCGCAACGTCGGCGCGAACGTGGTCGCCGCGATCATGCGCTGCCGTGAGGAGAAGGGCGACTACACCGACTTCTACGACTTCCTGTCCAAGGTCGACGCGGTGGTCTGCAACAAGAAGACCATCGAATCGCTGATCAAGGCGGGCGCCTTCGACTCGCTCGGGCACACCCGCAAGGGCCTGCTCGCGGTGCACGCCGACGCGATCGACGCCTTCGCCGACGTCAAGCGCAAGGAGGCCGTCGGCCAGTACGACCTCTTCGGCGCCGGCTTCGGCGACACCGACGCCGGCGGCAGCACGACGGTCATGCCCACCATCGGCGACGGCGAGTGGGACAAGCGGGACAAGCTGGCCTTCGAACGCGAGATGCTCGGCCTCTACGTCTCCGACCACCCGCTCTTCGGGCTGGAACACGTCCTCGGCGCGGCGGCGGACACCACCATCGCCGCGCTCGCCGAGGAGGGCGGCGTGCCCGACGGCGCGGTGGTCACCCTCGCCGGCATCCTCTCTGGCGTGCAGCGCCGGGTCACCAAGCAGGGCCGGGCCTGGGCGTCGGCCACCCTGGAGGACCTCGCGGGCGGGGTGGAGACGCTGTTCTTCCCGAACACCTACGAGGTGATCGGGCAGTACATCGCCGAGGACGCCATCGTGGTGGTCAAGGGGCGGGTCGACCGCCGCGACGACACCCCCAGGATCATGGCGATGGACATGTCCATGCCGGATGTCAGCAGCAACCCGGCCAACAAGCCGGTCACCCTCACCATCCCGGTGCACCGGTGCACGCCGCCGCTGGTGGAGCGGCTCAAGGAGACCCTGGTGCTGCACCCGGGCGACACCGAGGTGCACGTCAAGCTGCTCAACGGCGGCAAGACCACCACGCTGCGGCTGGGACCGTTCCGGGTGGCGGCGACCACCGCGCTGATGGGTGACCTGAAGAGCGTGCTCGGGCCGGCCAATGTCAGCTGACGCCCGGGCCCGCTTCCTCGCCGAGGTCGGCGCCCGGCCGCCGCAGCGCCGCCTGCCCCTGGTCGGCGGAGTGCTCGGCCGGGTCTTCGACACCCCCGCCGTACTGCTGGGGGAGCTGCCGCCCGCGCAGGTCCTGGCCGCCGCGGTGCTGGTCGGCCGGAGCCTGCCCGGCGGGGCGGAGCTGGCCGGCGACGACCCGGCGCTGGCCGCCGCGGCGCTGCCCGCGCCGGCAACCGTCGAGGTCGCCGGCCTGGCCCTGGAGGCGGTCACCATCATCGCCGACCGGGGGTTGATCGCCGAACCGGTCGGCGCGACGCCCGCCGACCGGCTCCT
The DNA here is from genome assembly GCF_036902725.1 of Micromonospora psammae. Lineage (NCBI taxonomy): Bacteria > Bacillati > Actinomycetota > Actinomycetes > Micromonosporales > Micromonosporaceae > Micromonospora > Micromonospora psammae. The sequence goes on from NZ_JBAKHM010000031.1 coordinate 45,897, forward strand.
GACGGAGTTGCGCGCCGTCCTCATCGACAGCCTCCGCGCCGCACCCCGGGGTACGCCCAGCCCGGCCTGAGCACGCTGTGGCAGCATCGCCGCGTGGATCATCAGCTGTCACCGTCCGCCGAGGTCCTGCGCGAGCACTTGGCGCGCCGGTTCCCCACCCGGCCGCTGGACGTGCTGCCGCCGGTCGCCGGTCCGATCCACCGGCAGGTACCCGACTTCCACGTCCTGCGGCTCGCCCCCGGGCCCGGTGAGGGCGGCTGGCTGTACGTGACCGCCGGGCTCTGGGAGGCGACCCGGCGGCACGGTCACGCCCTGGAGTTCGTGCTCCTCGCCCCGGAGCACGCCGACCTCCACGTGGAGACGCTGACCATGGTCGCGTACTACCACGGCAGCGGCGGGTCGTACGCCCTGGACCACGGACACACCGTGCCGATCGGACGGCCCTGGCTGCCCGGGTCGGCCTGCGACCACCTGCTCGTCAGCCTCCCGTATCCGTGGGGCGAGAGCCTGGAGGTGTGCCCGGTGACCGACGGGCACCTCCGGCTGCTCTGGCTGCTGCCGATCACCGCGGCGGAGAAGACCTACCGGCACGAGCACGACCTCGAAGCGCTGGAGCAGCGCCTCGAGGACGCCGGCATCAACCCGGTGGACCCCCGCCGGCCTTCCGTCGTCTGACCCCAGGCGATCCGACCGGCGGCCGGGCCCCAGCGGGTCGAGGCCGCGGACTGGCGGGTGGGGCTCGGGTCGCAGCCGTGGGTCCACGTCCGAGCGCAGCAACCCCCTCCACCACTGGACAGCCCTGCAGAGACGATGAAGCCCCTGGCCCACCCGACGTGGAGCCCGGGCTCTGCGGGCCACCGCTGTCCGATTGGCGCTCACCGTCGCCGGCACCCGCCACTAGCCTCGGCGGCATGGAGCTGGAACAGGCGCAGAAGCTGTGGCAACCGGAACCGGGCTGGCTGAACACCGCCAGCTACGGGCTGCCGCCCGAGCCGGTCTGGACGGCGGTGCAGGACGCGCTCGCCGACTGGCGGGTGGGGCGTACCTCGTGGGAGGGCTGGGGGGAGGCGACCGAGCGGTCCCGCGCGGCCTTCGCCGGGCTGGTCGGGGTGCCGGTGGCGGACGTCGCCGTCGGCAGCACGGTGTCCCAGCTGCTCGCCCCGGTCGCCGCGGCCCTGCCCGCCGGCGCGACCGTGGTGGTGCCCGAGGTCGAGTTCACCTCGAACCTCTTCCCCTGGCTGGTGCAGCAGGAGCGGGGCGTGCGGGTGCGCACCGTGCCGCTGGCCGGGCTGGCCGACGCCATCGAGGCCGGCACCGACCTGGTGGCGTTCAGCCTGGTGCAGTCCGCCGACGGCGCGATCGCCCCGTACGCGGAGATCGTGGCCGCGGCCCGCGCGCACGGTGCGCTGGTCGTGGTCGACGCCACCCAGGCGTGCGGCTGGCTGCCGTTCGACGCGGGGCTGGCCGACGTGGTCGCGGTCGGGGCGTACAAGTGGTTGATGGCGCCGCGCGGGTCCGCTCTGGCCTACCTTGCGCCGTCGCTGCGGGAGCGGCTGCGCCCCGACGCCGCCGGCTGGTACGCGGGCAAGGACCCGCACTTCTCCTACTACGGGCTTCCGCTGCGGCTCGCCGACGACGCCCGGCGGTTCGACATCTCGCCGGCCTGGTTCAGTTGGGTTGGCACCGCGCCCGCCCTGGAGCTGCTCGCCGAGATCGGCGTGCCGGCGATCCGGGACCACGACGTCGCGCTGGCGAACCGGTTCCTGGCCGGGCTGGGTCGGCCGCCGGGGGAGAGCGCGATCGTCACCGTCGAGGTGCCCGGGGCGCGGGAGAAGCTGGAGCGGGCCGGCGTCCGGGCGGCGGTTCGCGCCGGCCGCGTCCGGGCCTCCTTCCACCTCTACACCACTGTGGACGACGTGGACCTGGCCCTGGAGGCGTTGACGAGCTGAGGTCGTGGCGGGCCCCGGCCCGCCACGGCCGCTCAGGCGGCAGTAGTAGCCGAGGTCGTGCCGGACCCACGGCGTTCGGGTGGGGGCGGCGTCGGGTTGATCTCGCTTCGTGTCCCGGAACGGGGCCTACTGCGGCTACTGACGGCGGGGGCTCTGGTGGTTACGGTCTTGGATGTCGATGTTCCGGACCACGTCGAGGAGTGATCGCATGCCCCCCTCCCCGTCCAGGCTCTTCGCCGAGATAGCGACGGCCGAGCGGCCGGCGAACCCCCCAGTGGTCATGCGGCGTGCGGTGGTGCTCGGCGGCAGCATCGCGGGACTGATGGCGGCCCGGGTGTTGACCGACCACGCCGAGGAGGTGCTGATCATCGAGCGGGATCCGTCCCGGGTAGATGACGGGCCCCGGCCCGGCGTACCCCAGGGCAGCCAGGTGCACGCGCTGCTGCCCGCCGGTCAGGTCCAGTTGGAGCGGTGGTTTCCCGGCATCGTCGACGAGGCGTTCGCGCTCGGCGCCCCGCCGCCGCCGAGCGACGAGGGCACGGCGAAGATCTTCGTGAACGGCGTACTGGGGCTGCCGCCGGCACCGTCCGACGCCGGTCCGGCGCTGATCACCACGCGACCGTTCCTGGAGGCGTTGGTCCGGCGGCGGACCCTCGCCGTCGGCAACATCCGGATGGCGTACGGCCGGGCGGACGGCCTGGTCTTCGCCGACCGGCGCGTCACCGGCGCCCGGTACGTGCCCGAGGGCGGTGGTGAGCCGGTGGTCGAACCGGCGGATCTGGTGGTCGACGCCATGGGACGGTCCAGTCGGCTGAGCGACTGGCTGGCCGACAATGGTTGGCCCCGCCCGCCGATACAGCGGATGCCGATCAAACTGAACTACGCGACCGCGCTCTTCAAGCAGGACGAGAAGGTCAGCGACGCCTGGGTGGTGGTCTACCACACCATGGCCGGCAAGGGTCGTACCGCCCGGATCGGTGGGATCAACTCGGTCGAGGGAGACCGCTGGATTCTGCTGGTGGCCGGTTACGACGCGGACCGGCCCAGCCGCGATGTCGCCGACTTCACCGCCCGCTGCCGGAAGCACTATCCGCAGGAGTTCGGTGACATCGCCGAACACGGCGAGATGCTCGGCGGCGTGGTCACGTACCACCAGGCCGACAGCCGACGCCGGGACTTCCACAAGCTCGACCGGATGCCCGCGGGACTGGTCGCCGTCGGAGACGCCATCGCCTCCTTCAATCCGGTGTACGGCCAGGGCATGACCTCCGCGACGCTGCACGCCTCCTGCCTGTCGGCGTACCTGCGGTCGGGCCCGAAGCCGCACGAGGAGCCGGCGCGGGCGTACTTCGACCGGGCCCGTGTGGTCGTCGATGCCGCCTGGCAGGTCTCCACCTCCGCCGACATCGAGCTTCCACACGTCGACGGGCCGTACCCGCCCGGGTACCGGGTCACGAAGTGGTTCGGTGACCTGCTCTTCCGGACCTCGCTGACCGATCCGGTGCTCAACGCCCGGCTGGGCCGGGTCACCACCATGCTCGACCACCCGGCGACGCTGAGCCAGCCCGGCACCCTGCTCCGGGCGCTCCGGCTCGGCCTGTTCCGGAGCCGTTCCACCACCACCGACACGACCGGGGAGGGGCTCGCACCGAAGTGACCGGAGGAAGTACGGAGGGCATGCTGCCCGAGCCGGTGGGCATCGCCGACCTCGGCCCGGAGGGGGTCGGCGCGTTCGCGACCGAGAACTGCCCGCTCAGGCCAGGTGGCCGCCGATCTTCGTGTAGCCGCGCAGCAGGTCCCGCGAGATGATCAGCCGCTGCATCTCGTCGGTTCCTTCGAAGATCCGGTACAGCCGGACCTGCCGGTACCAGCGTTCGATCGGCAGTTCCCGGGTGTAGCCCATCCCGCCGTGGATCTGCAGCGCCCGGTCCACCACCCGGTTGACCATGCCGGCGCCGTAGAGCTTGCCCATCGAGGAGGCGTGCCGGGGGTCCATGCCCTGGTTGACCGTCCAGGCGGAGCGCAGCACCAGCCAGCGGGCCGCCTCCAGTTCGGTCTCCGAGTCGGCGATCATCCACTGGATGGCCTGGTTGGTGCCGATCTTCGCGCCGAAGGTCTCCCGGGTGTTGGCCTGGTCGATCGCCATCTGCAGTACCCGCTCGGCGATGCCGATCGCGTGCGAGGGGATCGTGTAGCGGCCCTTGCCGATCCACTCCATGCCGAGGGCGAAGCCCTGGCCGATCTCGCCGAGGATGTTGCGGTGCGGCACCCGTACGCCGTCGAAGACCAGCGCGGCCGGCCCACCCTCGCCCATGGTCTGGATGAACTCCGAGCGCCAGCCCATCGACCGGTCCACCAGGAACGCCGTGGCGCCGCCGTTGCGGGCGCCCTTCTCCCGGTCGGTCACCGCCACCACGATGGCGAAGTCGGCGTCGTTGCCGCCGGTGATGAAGGTCTTCTCGCCGTCGAGGATCCAGTCGTCGCCGTCCCGGCGCGCGCTGAGCCGGATGTTGGCCGCGTCCGAGCCGGCCCCCGGCTCGGTGATCGCGAAGCAGGAGATCCGCTCGCCCTCGATGGTGGGGAGGAGGAACTCCCGCTTCTGCTCCTCGGTGGCGTGGAAGAGGATGTTGTCGGCCTCCCCGCCGAAGCGGAACGGCACGAAGGTGCGGCCCAGCTCCGTCCAGATCAGCGACTGCATGACGGCGGGCAGGTCCATCCCGCCGTACTCCTCGGGGGTGGCCAGCCCCCAGAAGCCGAACTTCCGCGCCTTCTGTTGCAGCTCGCGCAGCTCGCTGCGGTCCAGTCCGGGCTGGTGGGCCCGCTCGCGGCGCAGCACCTCCTGCTCCAGCGGCAGCACCTCGCGGGTGATGAACGACCGGGCGGTGTCCCGGACCGCCCGCTCCTCGTCGGTCAGTGAGAAGTCCATGCTGGTCCCTTCCGCCGTCGTGGTGCCGTCCCGGTTAAACTAGCGGTGTTAGTTTTCCGCCGTCCAGACCCGCGAGGAGCCGACGTGCCCCGACCCCGGCAACCGGTGCTCACCCGGGAACGGATCGTCACCGCGGCCCTGGCGCTGATCGACGCCGAGGGGCTGGCCGCGTTCTCCACCCGCCGGCTCGCCGCCGCGCTCGGCGTCCAGGGCCCCTCGCTGTACCACCACTTCGCCAACCGCGACGCGATCCTCGACGCGGTCGCCGACAGCGTCACCGCCGCCGTGGACACCAGCTTCTTCGCCCGCCACGAGTGGCGGGAGGCGCTGCGCCGGTGGGCCTGGTCGTACCGGGCGGCGCTCACCGCGCACCCGAACGTCGTACCCCACCTGGCCCAGGGCCCGGGGCGGCGACCGGCCGCGCTGGCCATGGCGGACGCCGTCTACGGCGCCCTGGTCAAGGCCGGCTGGCCGCCGGCCCGGGCCACCCACGTCGGCGCGGCGATGCGCTACTTCGTCGCCGGGTCGGCGCTGGGCTCGTTCGCCCGCGGCTTCGTCGAGGATCCCGAGCTGTACGCCGCCCACTACCCGCACCTGCGCCAGGCCCACCGCCTCGCCGAGCACCAGCACAGCGTGGACTCCGGCGCCTTCGCGCTCGGCCTGGACGCGCTGCTGCACGGGTTGGCCGTCGAGCACGCCCGGACCGTGGGTCTGGAGCCGGCCGGGCCGGCGCGGTAGCGTCGAAAACTCCCAGCGCTAGTTTCCTCACCCCCGGAGGACGACATGGATCTCGCCGCCGCGCCACCCGCGCTCCTGGTCCGCCGTCACCTGCACATCGGCGGCGCCTGGGTCGACCCGTCCGGCGGCGAGAGCATCGCCGTGGAGAACCCGGCCACCGGGGAGATCGTCGGGCAGGTGCCGGCCGGCACCCCGGCCGACGTCGACCGGGCCGTCGCCGCCGCCCGGGCCGCCTTCCCCGGCTGGGCGGCGACCGACCCGGTCGACCGCTCCGCCCACCTCGACCGGCTGCACGCCGCGCTGACCGCCCGCGCCGACGAGATGGCCCGGACCATCGCGCTCGAACTCGGCACCCCGCTCAAGCTGGCCGCCCGGGTGCAGACCGGCCTGCCGCTGACCGTGCTGCGCAGCTGCGTCGAGCTGGCCGCCCGGCCGCCGGCCGAGGAGACGATCGGCAACTCCCTCGTGGTCCGCGAACCGGTCGGCGTGGTCGGCGCGATCACCCCGTGGAACTACCCGCTGCACCAGGTCGTCGCGAAGCTCGCCCCCGCCCTGGCCGCCGGCTGCACGGTGGTGCTCAAGCCCAGCGAGCTCACCCCGCTGGCCGCGTACCTGCTCTTCGACGCGGTCACCGAGGCCGGGCTGCCGGCCGGCGTGGTCAACCTCGTCCCCGGCACCGGGCCGGTGGTCGGCGAGGCGCTCGCCGCCCATCCCGACGTGGACCTGGTCTCGTTCACCGGCTCCACCGCCACCGGCCGCCGGATCGCCCACCTCGCCGCCGACCGGGTCGCCCGGGTCGCCCTCGAACTGGGCGGCAAGTCGGCCAACCTGATCCTGGCCGACGCCGACCTCGCCACCGCGGTCAAGGCCGGGGTGGGCAACGCCCTGCTCAACTCCGGGCAGACCTGCACCGCCTGGACCCGGATGCTGGTCCACCGCGACCGGTACGACGAGGCGCTGGACCTCGCCGCCCGCGCCGTCGCCGCCTACCGGCCCGGCGACCCGTTCGACCCGGCGACCCGGCTCGGCCCGCTGGTCTCCGCCGCGCAGGCCGACCGCGTCCGCGGCTTCGTGGACCGGGCGCTGGCCGACGGGGCCCGCCTGGTCGCCGGCGGCCCCGACGCCCCGCTGCCGGCGCGCGGGCACTTCGTCGCCCCCACCGTCCTCGCCGACGTGCACCCGGACAGTGAGCTGGCCCAGGAGGAGGTCTTCGGTCCGGTGCTCGCGGTAATCCCCTTCGCCGACACCGACGAGGCGGTCGCCATCGCCAACAACTCCCGCTACGGCCTCGCCGGCGCGGTCTGGTCCGCCGACACCGAGCGGGCGGTCGCCGTCGCCCGGCGGCTGCGCACCGGCCAGGTGGACGTCAACGGCGGCGCGTTCAACCCGCTCGCCCCGTTCGGCGGCTACCGGCAGTCCGGCCTCGGCCGGGAGCTGGGCGGGTACGGCATCGACGAGTTCACCGAGCTCAAGGCGATCCAGCGATGAGGGCGCTGGTGGCCCGGGGCCCCGGCCTGCCGCTGCGCGTCGAGCAGGTGCGCCTGCCCCCGCCCGGCCCGGGCGAGCTGCGGGTCCGCGTCCGGGCCGCCGGGGTCTGCCACTCCGACCTGTCCATGGTGAACGGCACCCTCGCCCCGGCGTACCCGCTGGTGCTCGGCCACGAGGCGGCCGGCGTGGTGGTCGAGGCCGGGGCCGGCGCCCGGGTGCCGGTGGGCACCCAGGTGGTGCTGAACTGGGCGCCGGCCTGCCGGGCGTGCTGGTTCTGCCGGCACGACGAGCCGTGGCTCTGCGCCGCCAACACCGCCCCCGCCCAGCCTCGGGGCGAGACCGCCGACGGCACGCCGCTGCACGTCACCCTCGGGCTCGGCGCGTTCGCCGAGGAGGTGGTGGTCTCCGAGGCGGCCGTCGTCCCGGTGCCCGTCGACCTGCCCCCGGAGCGGGCCGCCCTGCTCGGCTGCGCGGTGCTCACCGGCACCGGCGCGGTCCGCAACACCGCCCGGGTCGCCGCCGGCCAGTCGGTCGCGGTGATCGGGCTCGGCGGGGTCGGCCTGTCGGTGCTCACCGCCGCCCGGGCCGCCGGCGCGACGCCGATCGTCGCGATCGACGTGGCCGAGGCGAAGCGGAACCTCGCCCTCGCCGCCGGCGCCAGCGATTTCCTGCTCCCCGACGACCGGCTGTCGAAGCGGGCCCGGGCGCTCACCGAGGGCCGCGGCGTCGACCACGCCTTCGAGTGCGTGGGCCGGGCGGCCACCATCCACACGGCGTGGCGGCTGACCCGGCGCGGGGGAGCGGTCACCGTGGTCGGCATGGGCGGCCGGGACGACCCGCTCAGTCTCGCCGCCGCGGACATCTTCCACTCCGCCCGGACGCTGCGCTCCTCGGTGTACGGCTCGTCCGATCCGGACCGGGAGGTGCCCGCGCTGGCGCGGCAGGTGGGCGACGGGACGCTGGACCTGGCCCCGCTGATCAGCGGCCTGGTCCCGCTCGACGAGGCCCCGGCGGCCTTCGACCGGCTGGCCCGGGGCGAGGGCGCCCGGTGGGTGGTCACCTTCCCCGACTGACGCCCGCGCCGCCGCCGGCCTCGGCAGGTGGGCGGACCACATGGGAGCGGTCGCGGACCCCACCCCGTTCACCATCGTCGATACCGCACCGCCGTCCGGGTGGGAGGGGACATGTCCCTCGCCCCCGCGTGGACCGGAGGGAAAGTGTGGGAGACCGACATGGCTCGACTCCGGCCGTGCCCCGTAGGTTTCCTCCACGCGACGGCCCTGTGACCCCGGTCACCGACCCTGGTCGTCGCCGCTGACGTGCGGAGGATGAGGCGATGGCCGGGCAAGCGCTCCTGTCGGCCCGCGGGCTGAGCCGCGACTTCCGGGGCTTCCGGGCCGTCGACCAGGTCGACCTGGACATCGCGCCGGAGAGCGTGCACGCCCTGGTCGGCCCGAACGGCGCTGGCAAGACCACCCTGTTCAACCTGCTCACCGGCTTCCTGCCGCCGACCGCCGGGCGGATCGAGCTGGCCGGTCGGGACATCACCGGGCTGCCCCCGGAGCGGGTGGCCCGGCTCGGCGTGGCCCGCTCGTTCCAGATCACCAGCCTCTTCCCGCAACTGTCCGCGCGGGAGCACGTGGAGCTGGCGTTGCAGAGCCCGAGCGGGCTCGGCTGGCGGTTCTGGCGCTCGGCGAAGCTGATGGGCCGCTACCGGGACCGGGCCGACGAGCTGCTCGACATGGTCGGGCTCGCCGCGCTCGCCGAGGCCCCCGCCGAGGCCCTCGCCTACGGGCGCAAGCGCGCCCTGGAACTGGCCATCGCCCTCGCCCTGGACCCGAAGGTGCTGCTGCTCGACGAGCCGACCGCCGGGATGGGGCTGGAGGACGTCGACCGCACCGTCGAACTGGTCGCCCGGGTCCGCGCCGGCCGGACCGTGGTGATGGTCGAGCACAACATGAGCGTCGTCGGCCGGCTCGCCGACACCGTCACCGTGCTCCAGGCCGGCAAGGTGCTGGTCGAGGGGCCCTACGAGCAGGTCCGCGCCGACGAGCGGGTCATCACCGCCTACCTGGGAGCCGCTGATGCTGCGCATTGAGAACCTCTCCGCCTGGTACGGCGAGGCGCAGGTGCTGCGGGAGGTGAGTCTGGACGTCGCCGCCGGCGAGGTGGTCACCCTGGTCGGCCGCAACGGCGCCGGCAAGTCCACCCTGCTGCGCTGCGTGATGGGCCTGCACCCCGGCCGGCGCGGCACGGTGGAGCTGGACGGCCGGGACATCGGCCGGCTGCCGGCGTACAAGCGGGCGCGGCTCGGGCTCGGCTGGGTCCCCGACGACCGCGGCGCGTACGCCACCCTGACCGTCACGGAGAACCTCACCCTGCCGCCCCGGGTCGGCCCCGACCCGTGGTCGCTGGAGCGGGTGTACGAGGCGTTCCCCGCCCTCTGGGAGCGCCGCGACTCGGCGGCGACCATGCTCTCCGGCGGCGAGCAGCAGATGCTCGCGCTGGCCCGGGTGCTGCGGATGGGCGCCCGGCTGCTGCTCTGCGACGAGCCCACCGAGGGGCTCTCCCCACTGCTCGTGCAGCAGGTCGGCGACCTGCTGCGGCAGGCCAAGCAGCACGGGGTGACCGTGCTGCTGGTCGAGCAGAACCTGCACTTCGCCACCGGCGTCGCCGACCGGCACTACCTGCTGGCCGAGGGGCGCGTCGTGGAGGCGATGGCCAACTCCGAGGTGCGCTCCCGGGAGCGCGAGCTGCTGGCGTACCTCGGGATCTGATTGTCGACGGCTGACCCGCGCGGAGTCCGCGCGGTACGAAAGGGATGGACATGCGTAGGAGCGTGGGTGTGGCCGCCGCGTCGGCGGCGGTGGTCTTCGCGGCCGGCTGCGGCGGCGGTGGTCCGCAGTCCGGCGGCGACCAGAAGCTGACCGGCGACAAGATCGTCCTCGGGGTGCTCAACGACCAGTCCGGGGCCTACTCGGAGCTGTCCGGGAAGAACTCGGTGAAGGCCGTCGAGATGGCCATCGCCGACTTCAAGGCCCGGCACGGCGACAAGGCGGTGACCAAGGACGTCACCGTGGAGACCGTCGACCACCAGAACAAGCCCGACATCGCCAACAGCAAGGCCGCCGAGATGTACGACCGCAAGGGCGTCGACCTCATCCTCGACGTGCCGACCTCCTCGGCCGCGCTGAAGGTCGCCGACGTGGCGAAGGAGAAGAAGAAGCTCTACTTCAACATCGGCGCGGCGACCACCGACCTGACCGGCAAGAGCTGCAACAAGTACACGTTCCACTACGCCTACGACACGTACATGCTGGCCAACGGCACCGGGAAGACCACCACCGAGCAGATCGGCAAGAACTGGTACATCCTCTACCCGAACTACGCCTTCGGCCAGGACATGGAGAAGAGCTTCTCCGCCGCCATCACCGCCGCCGGCGGGAAGGTCGTCGGCAAGGACGGCGCGCCGTTCCCGAACACCAGCGGGGACTTCTCCACGTTCCTGCTCAAGGCGCCGACGTTGACCCCGAAGCCGGAGGTGCTCGGCACCATGCAGGCCGGCGCCGAGCTGGTCAACGTGGTCAAGCAGTACAACGAGTTCAAGCTCCGGGACAAGGGCGTCGGGCTGGCCGTCGGCCTGATGTTCCTCACCGACATCCACTCGCTCACCCCGGCCGCGCTCGCCGGCACCACCTACACCGACGCCTGGTACTGGAACTTCGACCAGCAGAACCGCGAGTTCGCCGACCGGTTCCAGTCCGAGACCGGTACCCGGCCGACCTTCGCGCACGCGGCCAACTACTCCGCCGCCACCCAGTACCTGGAGGCCGTGCAGGCCGCCGGCACCGACGACGCCGACACCGTCGTCAAGGGGCTGGAGGGCAAGGAGGTCAACGACGTCTTCCTGCGCAACGGCAAGATCCGCGCCGAGGACCACCGGGTGGTGCACGACGCGTACCTGGCCCAGGTGAAGCCGCAGGCCGAGGTCTCCGAGCCGTGGGACTACGTCAAGGTGCTCAAGACCATCCCGGCCGCGGAGGCGTTCCGCGCCCCCTCCCCGGACTGCAAGCTGTGACCGGCTTCCTCCAGAACACGTTCAACGGGTTGGTGAGCGGGGCGTTCTACGCCCTGCTCGCCCTCGGGCTCGCGGTCATCTTCGGCATGCTGCGGGTGGTCAACTTCGCCCACGGAGCGTTCTACATGCTCGGCGCGTTCGGGGCGTACGTGCTGCTCACCGAGGCGGGCGTGTCGTTCTGGGCGGCGCTGGTGATCATGCCGGTGGGTCTGGCCCTGCTCGGCATGGCGCTGGAACGGGCGGTCATCCACCGGCTCACCCGGCTCGACCCGCTCTACAACTTCCTGCTCACCTTCGGCCTGACGCTGATCCTGCAGGACCTGGTGAAGACCCGCTACGGCGTGCAGTCCAGCCCGTACGCCACCCCGTCCGCGCTGAGCGGGTCGGTCGACTTCGGGCTCTTCGAGTTCCCCACCTACCGGGTGTTCATCCTGGGCTTCGCGGTGCTGCTCTGCGTCACCGTGTGGTGGGTGCTCAGCCGGACCCGGATCGGCATGGTGATCCGGGCGGCCACCGAGCGACCCGAGCTGACCCGGGCCTTCGGCATCGACGTCGGACGCTGGGTCACCCCGGTCTTCGGCTTCGGCATCGGACTGGCCGGGCTCGCCGGGGTGCTCGCCGCGCCGATGCGGGCGGTCAACCCGCTGATGGGCGCCGACCTGATCATCGTGGTCTTCGCGGTGGTGGTGATCGGCGGCCTCGGCTCGATCTTCGGGTCGGTCGCCGCCGGCTTCGGCATCGGCCTGGTCCAGGCGTGGGGCGAGGCGTACCTCTCCGACTTCCCGATCGTGTCGCAGACGATCGTCTTCATCGTGATGGCCGTCGTGCTGCTCTGGCGGCCGGCCGGGCTGTTCGGCCGTGAGGAGGCACCGGCGTGACCGCAGTGGTGGACACCGAGGCCGGTCCCGGGCCGGCCCGGTCAGGGCTGGTCGCCGTCGCCCGCGCCCCCGGCTGGGTGCGTTACGCGCTGCTCGCCGTCGGCCTGGTGGCCGCGTTCTGGCTGCCCAACGGGCTCTACCCGGCGGTGGCGGTGGACATTCTCTGCTGGGCGCTCTTCGCCGTCGCGGTGGACCTGCTGCTCGGCTTCACCGGGCTGATGTCCTTCGGGCACGCCGCGTTCTGGGGCACCTCCGCGTACGTCACCGGGCTGGTGGCGATCCACGCCGGCCTGCCGTTCCCGCTCGCCGTACTGGCCGGGGCGCTCGCGGCGGCGGTGCTCGCGGTGCCGATCGGCTACCTGGCGGTGAAGCGGACCGGCATCTACTTCGCGATGGTGACCCTGGCGTTCGCGCAGATGGTCTACTACGTGGCCAACGAGTGGCGTTCGGTCACCCGGGGCGAGAACGGCCTGCAGGGCGTGCCGCGCGAGCTGTTCGGGCTGGACCTGACCGACGACTACTACTTCTACTACGCGATCCTGCCGATCGTGCTGGTCGGGCTCGCCGCCGCCTGGCGGATCGTGCACTCGCCCTTCGGCCGGGTGCTGGTCGGCATCCGGGACAACCCGGCCCGCGCGCGGGCGCTCGGCTACCCGGTGCACCGCTACAAGCTCACCGCGTTCGTGCTCTCCGGCTTCATCGCGGGACTCGGTGGCGGGCTCTTCGCCGTCGGCCACCGCTTCGTCTCCCTGGACGTGCTGCACTGGACCACCTCCGGCAAGGCGGTCATCGTGGTGGTGCTCGGCGGCATCGGCACCCTCTGGGGCGGCGTGCTCGGCGCGGCCATCGTGGTCCGGCTGGAGGACTGGCTGTCGTTCTCCGGATTCGAGTCGATCGGCCTGGTCACCGGCGGTATCTTCGTCCTCGTCGTGCTGCTGTTCCGGCGCGGCGTGTGGGGCAGCGTCGCCGCGCTCGCGCTCCGCTGGATGGCCGCCCGGCGCAGATGAATCCCGCGGCGGTGCATCCGAACCGCGCCGCCCCGACGAACCCCCTGGTAGGTGAACGCATACCTGGGGGTACGTCTGGTGCTGACAGAACCGATGCCGGCCGAGGCCGTCGAGGCGGGCCGCAAGCGGCTCGGCGCGGCCGCCGAGGACCTCGACGCCAACCAGGTCGCCGCGCTGGTGTTGGAGCTGGCCGCCGAAGTCGGCGTGGCGGCCGTCTGGCAGCAGGTCTGCGTACCGCTGCTGGGCGCCTTCCACGGGCAGGCCGCCGCCGAGATCGCCGTCGAGCACGCCCTCTCCGAGGGGGTGCGGATCGGCCTGGACGTGCACGGCCGGGAACGCGGTCGGCAGCTGCCGCCGGACGGCGTGCTGCTCGCCGGCGCCGAACACGAGGCGCACTGCCTCGGGCTGCACGCCCTCGCCGCCGCGCTGCGCGAACAGGGCCGGGGCTGCCTGCTGCTCGGGCCGGCACTGCCCTGGGCCGCCCTCGCCTCCGCCGTGGCCCGGGCCCGTCCGCACACCGTCCTGGTCTGGTCGCAGAGCCCGCACACCGGCCGCGCGTACCGCCTGGTCCGCTTCGGCCGGGACCTGCCGGAGGTACGCGTCCTCGGTGCCGGCCCGGGCTGGATCGAACCCGTCCCGCCACCCTCGGTGCGCCTCACCACCTTCGCCGCCGCCCTCGCCGTCTGCCGCACCCCACCCCACCTGACCCACCGCTGACCGACCCCACCGACACCCGCCGCTGTTCGCGGCCTCCCGCCCTCGTGCGCCCACGCCCCGGCCCCGGCCCCGGCCCCGGCACGGGCACGGGCATGGGTGATCATGAAGTTAGCGGCGGTGTGGATATCTCCGTTCCTGCCGCTAACTTCATGATCACCGGAGTGGGTTCGTGGGTGTGAAGAGTTGTTGTCGCCCTGGCGACAACAACTCTTCACACTGCGGGTGGGCAGAACGGTGCTGGCCGGCACCCCGGGTTGGGGTGCCGGCCAGCGGTCGGTCGTTTGTGCGTCAGTTCCAGTGCTTGGCGACGAGGTCGGCGGCCTGCTGCTCCCACTGTGCGTAGTGGAAGGGGTA
>NZ_JBAKHM010000032.1:0-52635 GCF_036902725.1 Micromonospora psammae
GTCGGGGGCGGCGGCGGCAGCACCGGAGCCGGCCGGCGGCGCGGATGGCGGCGTCGGGCGGCCCGGCGCGGCGGCCGGAGCCGGCCGCGGCGGGGCCGTGACGCGGGAGGCGCCGAGCGACGCCCCACCCCGTTCGCCGGCCACCTCGCAGCGGATCTGCCAGCGCCCGCCCAGCTCCTCGTAGAGCGCGTCGGTGAGCACCGCGGCGTGGTCGGACATCATCTTGGCCAGCACCGACGACTTCACCGTCAGCACCAGGGTGTCGCCGTCGAGGTCGCGGACCACCGCGTCGCGCATCAACGCCGCGATCCGCTTGTTGCTCCGGTTGACCTTGCCGACGACCTCGGGCCAGACCCGGCGCACCGCGACCGCGTCCAGCGCTCCGGGCGCCTCCGCACCCGGCCGGGGCGGCTCGGGGGTGGCCGGGTCGCGCATCATCGCCGACGGCGGCACCCGTCGCGGCGCACCCGGCTCCCCAGCGGTCGGGGCGAACCCGCCCGAAGTGGGGGCCCCGGCGGGACCACCGGTGGCAGCCGCCGGGGCGGGACGCCCGTTGGCCGGGGCCGGCCCGGCGGGGGGAGCGGCAGCCGCCGGCGTGCCGGCGGTCTCCGGGTGGGGCGCGGCGGCAGCCGCGGGCGGGGCGGGCGGCTCGGGGCGTACCTGAGGAGCGGGGGTGACCGGCGCGGGCCCGGCGGCGGCCGACGGCAGCTCGACGCCGCCCAGGGTGAGCCGCCGTTCCATCCGCTCCAGGCGCTGGAGCAGGCCACCGGTGGTGTCGTCGACGCCGGGCAGCATCATCCGGGCGCAGATCAGCTCCAGCAGCAGCCGGGGCGCGGTGGTGCCGCGCATGTCCACCAGGCCGTTGTGCACGATGTCGGCGCAGCGGGAGAGGGTGCCCGGACCGAGCCGCTGGGCCTGGGCGGCCATCCGCTCGATCTGGTCGGACGGGCCGTCGATCAGGCCCTTGGTCGCGGCGTCGGGCACCTGCTGGAGCACGATCAGGTCGCGCAGCCGTTCGAGGAGGTCCGAGGCGAACCGGCGCGGGTCGTGCCCGGCCTCGGCCACCCGGTCGACGGTGGCGTACGCGGCGGCGCCGTCCCCGGCGGCCAGGGCGTCGCACATCTCGTCGATCAGCGCCGAGTCGGTGACGCCGAGCAGCGCGGCGGCCCGGGCGTAGGTGACCCCCTCCGGGCCGGCGCCGGCGATGAGCTGGTCGAGCACGGAGAGGCTGTCCCGGGCGCTGCCGCCGCCGGCCCGCACCACCAGCGGGAAGACCGCCGGCTCCACCGTGACGCCCTCGGCCTCGCAGAGCTGCTCCAGATAGGGCCGGAGCGTCTTCGGCGGGATCAGCCGGAACGGGTAGTGGTGGGTCCGCGACTTGATCGTGCCGAGGACCTTCTCCGGCTCGGTGGTGGCGAAGATGAACTTGACGTACTCCGGCGGCTCCTCGACCAGCTTGAGCAGGGCGTTGAAGCCGGCCGACGAGACCATGTGCGCCTCGTCGATGACGTAGATCTTGAAGCGGCTGCGGGCCGGCGCGAAGACGGCCTTCTCGCGCAGCTCACGGGCGTCGTCGACGCCACCGTGGCTGGCCGCGTCGATCTCCAGCACGTCGATGGACCCGCCGTCGGTGGCCAGCGAGCGGCAGGACTCGCACTGCCCGCACGGCTCCGGGGTGGGACCCTGCTCACAGTTGAGCGAGCGGGCCAGGATGCGGGCGCTGGAGGTCTTGCCGCAGCCGCGCGGACCGGAGAAGAGGTAGGCGTGGTTGAGCCGCCCGCTGCGCAACGCCTGCGACAGCGGTTCGGTGACGTGCTCCTGACCGATGACCTCGGCGAAGGTGCGCGGCCGGTACTTGCGGTAAAGGGCCAGTGTCACCCGTACCGCCTCCTCTCGACCGAGCCATTCTGCGCCGGTCAGGCGCGGGTGACCACCCACCACCCCGTGACCTGACCCGCAGGTACGGTACCGGCGCCCGGAGACAAAAAGGCCTCCCGTGCACCCGGCAGAGCCCGCTTATCCTTGCTGCCTTCCGGCCCTGGGGAGGTTCACGAGATACCGCCGCACGGGAGGTGAGCCCAACCCTACCCGACCCGGCGTGGATCTTCAGGGGGTGGTGGGGTGGCCGGGCCGTCGGAGACCTGTATTCTGGCTCGCGGAGGATTCGCCTAGAGGCCTAGGGCGCACGCTTGGAAAGCGTGTTGGGTTCACACCCTCACGAGTTCGAATCTCGTATCCTCCGCTCGCTGAGCAGCACGAACGACAGGGCCGGCCCTCACGGGGACCGGCCCTGAGTCGTCTCTGGCGGGCCGCCGGTGCCACGGAGACCACCGGAACAGTCATGACGTGTCGCCCGACCACCCTTGGACGGGACCCGACTGGTTGGTCTTCTGTTCGGGCAGCCTGGCTAGGGTGACGCCATGATCGACTTCTCCAACGGCTCCGTGTTCAAACTGAATCCCTGCAACCCGGCCGACATCGCCCCTTCGGTCGCACCGCTGCTCATCCCCGGCGAGCAGGTGGTCTCGTGCTTCAAGGCCGTTCGGGACTTTGTGGTGTTCACGGACAAGCGCCTGATCGCGGTCAACGTCCAGGGAATCACTGGGAAGAAGCGGGACTACACCTCGCTCCCCTACAGCAAGATCCAGGCGTTCTCGATCGAGACTGCCGGCACTTTCGATCTCGACGCCGAACTGGACCTGTGGTTCAGCGGGCTCGGAAAGGTCCGGCTGGAGTTCAAGGGGGGCTCGGACATTCGGCAGCTCGGGCACATGGTTGCCTCCTACGTGCTGTAGGCAGCGCTCAGGTGGCGTCGTCGTCCCAGTCCGACACGAAGAGCGGCCCCGCCGTGGGCGCTCTTCGTCGTACGCCAGGAAGGTCGGCGGTTACGCCGCGTGACGCCGCTGAGAGGCATGACCGCCACGAGGGTGATACCTCTGAGTCATCAATATGCCTCTCAGGTATCACGCTCACACAGAAGTGGCCCGCCATCCAGGCCTGCCCTCCTCGCACCCCGTAGGCGGGCCCAGGAGACGAAGCGGTCCGTCAGGCCCGCCGGGGACGTGCCGTGGCCGGAACCGGCCAACTGGTCGGCGGCCTCGGCCTGGAGCGTCGCCAGGTAGACCGTGAGTGCGACACGGTCGTGGCGGTATTCGGCGAGCAGCCGCAGCTTCGCCGGCGAGCAGGGCCAGGCGATGCCGCAGGACTGGCAGCGCCAGGTGGGTCGGCTGGCGACGTGCTCCCGGCGGCGACTCACCGCGACGGCACCGCGACGGCGACGGCGACGGCGGGGACGCGGATCGTGGCGCCGACGCCGACGCGGGACCTGGCTGGCATGGGCGGGGCCTCCTTCGCGGTGGAGGGGGCCGCCCCGCCTCCCCGTCGGGGCGGCCCCTGACTGACGCCGGCCGCCGGGCTCACTCGCCTCCACCGGCCGCGCCGTCCTGCGGCACCACCCTCCCGCGCGTCACCGGACACGTACACCGCGTAGCGATATGGTCGGCGGATATTCGAGACGTCCGATGGAGGGGCCGTGAACGACGCGCTGCGGGTGGCGCTCAGCGACACCGGGCACACCACCGAATCCCTCGCCGCACAGGTCGGCGTCGACCCGAAGACCGTCGCGCGCTGGCTGACCGAGGGCCGCATCCCACACCCCCGCCACCGCTTCACCGCGGCGGAAGCTCTCGGCCGGGACGTGGCGGACATATGGCCGGACATTTCGCGACGTCGGGACCCGATCTGGTTCCGCCCGTGGCAGGAGATCGAGCGCGAGGCGGTGTCGCTGCGTTCGTATCAGTCAGTGGTGTTGCCCGGCCTTCTCCAGACCGAGGCGTATGCCCGCGCCGTGCTCGCCGGCGGCGGCGTGTTTCCCAGGGGCGATGTCGAGCGGCACCTGGCGACCCGGCTTGCCCGCCAGGGCATTCTCAAGCGGGACGACCCGCCGCAGTTCACGGCCGTCGTCGACGAGGCGGTCCTGCGCCGGCCGGTCGGGGGCGGGGCGACCATGCACGCGCAACTACGGGCCCTGGTCACGGCGTGCGCCGAGCCGCACGTCCGGGTGCACGTCGTGCCCTCCACCGTCGGTGCCTATGCGGGCCTGAACGGCCCCTTCGTGATCGCCACCAGCCATGACCACCGGGTCGCCGGCTATCTGGACAACCAACTCCAGGGACAAGTGGTTAGCGACGCTGACGACATCGCGGCGATACTGGCCGCGTGGGAGAACGTCCGGGGTGAAGCGCTGTCCCACTGGCAATCAGTCGACCTCATCACGGAAGTGGCGGAGACATGGAGCTGAACGGCGCGCGGTGGCGCAAGAGCAGCCGTAGCAGCGGCAACGGTGGCGACTGCGTCGAGGTCGCCGACAACCTGCCCGGCATCGTCGGCGTACGCGACTCGAAGGACCCGGCCGGGCCCGCGCTGGTCTTCGCGCCGGCGGCCTGGCGGGCGTTCGTCGCCCGGGTCGCCGAGCGGGCCTGACCTCGTACCCCAGCTCATGGCAGCCTGACGCGGCCCCGCCGCGCCGGCCGGTACCGTGCGGGAGATCGACGGCGGGCGCGGGATCCGTCGTACACATGTTCCATCCACAGCCTGTGGATGGCGGGGGGACCGGATGAGTTACCAGCTCAGCGCCGTGGTCGCGGACGTCGAACTGCTCCGCGAACAGACCGCCGGGTTGGACCACGCGGTCCTCGCGGCGCTGCGGCAGGACTTCGCCCTGCTGCCGGTCACCCCGCAGTTAGTGGAGGAGCTGACCGGCGCGCTACCCGACTACGCCACCGGGGAACCGGAGGCCGGCCAGCCGTTCGAGCTGGTCCTCTCGCCGGCGCTGGCGGACCTCCTGGCCCGCTGGTCGCGGAACGGGCCGGTGGCGTACTTGGAGGCGGAGTTCGCCGGGGGCGCCGGGCGGCAGTCGGCCGTGGTGTGGCTGGACGGGCACCTCAGTTGGGGGCCCCGCTTCGCCGACGCCTTCGACCTGCCCCGCCCGGAATGGCCGATCAACGCGGCGCTGGCCCGGTTGGGTGCCGAGCCCGGCCGGTGGATCGACCCCTTCGCGGAGCTGGGTCTGCACCTGGAGCGGCACACCGACGGCTGGCTCGCGCACGGCCGGCGCGGACTGACCGCCGACTACTGGGACGAGCTGGCCGAGGAGTGGGAATACCGGCAATCTGGCGTCGACCAGCAACCTGAACGCCCCGGTCCCGTTGGGGACTGGGGGATTCCATGAAATTGCGACAATTCGGCTTCATCGCCACACTGCTCACGGCTGCCTCGATCGCCGGCAGCGGCGTCAGTCCACAAGGGCCGATGGTGCCGGCCCGCCCCGTCGGCGACGCCCAGGTGGTCGACCTGGACGGCCTGGGCGGCATCGAGTTCGGCGACACCGAACAGGACCTCACCCGGCGCGGTGCGCTCCGGGCGGAGGTCGACGCCTGCGGCCCGACGCTGGCCGGGCACGAGGAGGTCAGCCCGATCTTCGTCGAGGACCGGCTGGTGCTGCTCTGGCTGGACGACCCGATGAGCACCCCGGACGGGATCACCGTTGGCACGCCGATCGGCGAGGTGCTCGCCAACCACCCGTCGGCGACCCGGCTGCACGCTCCACAGCGGACGTACCGGTTCGACGGGCTGCTGGCCCGCGATGGCGACCGCGCGTACCTCTTCCTGCACGACGGGGTCACTGTCCAGAAAATAATCGCCGGGTACGCCGAGTGGGCCCGCCGCCTCTTCGACGAGGGCCACGGCCCCTGCTGACCGAGCGCCGAACGAGTGTCGGATTTGGGACATCTACTGGGCTGAACACAAACGCGGCCGACAAATTCCGTACAAAGGCCGGGAATATCGATGTGCGCCAGCTTTGCAGGGTCGACCTGCTTCTGACACTCGGCTACGATCGGCCCGCGAGGACCCGGACACACGGAAGTGGCCTGATGGATGAGCTCGTAGAGGCGGTGGACCACAATGGCCACCCCATCGGTGTAATCGGCCGCAAGCTGGCCAATCGTATCGGCGTCTGGCACTTCTGTGCTCAGGTCTTCGTGCTGGTGACCCTCGATGACGAGCCGGCGGTCGTCTTCCAGCGACGCCCCCGGACCAAGTCTGTTTCTCCCGGAGTGCTCGATATCAGCGCTTCCGGGCACGTCACGTTCGGGCAGACGGTTCAGGCAGCCGCCCTGCGCGAGGTCGAAGAAGAACTCGGCTTGCATTTCACCGAGGACGACCTGGTGCACGTGGGCAGGAGAATCGACATGTACGAGGCGCCTGGCGTACTCAGCAGGATCTTCGCGGAGGTGTACGTCGCAAGATCCAGCGTCGATGTGGCCAATTTCAAATACGATCGGGACGAGATCGAAGAACTGGTGGTCATTCCCGCGTCCAAGCTGGCTGACGTGTTCGCCCGCGGAATTCCCGCGACCTGCATCGCCTTCTCTCCCGACCAGCACGGCGAGAACTCCGAGCGGACCATCGAGGTAACGGCCTCTGAGTTCCTGCCGCGCATGGACAATCTGTATTACCGGATCGCTCGCTACGCCTTAAACGACAACTACATATTATAGGGGGAAGAGTGCCCCACGGGTATCCCGGACCCGATATCAGCCGCCTCCGCCCCACCCGAAGAGCCAGAATCCACTACGCGCTGCTCCGTCACCACACAGCCTGGCTGTTCTCGTTCTTTGTGCTCGCCTATTCTGTGATCGCTTCGCTCTTCGGTGTCGTCTACCAGATCCTGTCCTACCTGGGCCACGGCCAGGTCCAGAATACGCAGTCGTTCTGGGACCGCCTCTACTTCAGCTTCATCACGCAACTGTCGATGGAGTACAGCAGTCTGGACCCCACCGCCTGGAGCCGTCCGGTCGCGGTGGTCCAGGCCCTGGTCGGAACCGTTCTCTTCGGTGTACTGACCGCGTACGTCGTCCTACGGGTCACCTCGCCCGACCCGAAGACCCTGGTGCTCTCTCCGGTAGCGGTCTACATCAAATCGGAGAAGGTGCTGGCCATCCTCCTCGTCAACACGTGCGGCATAACCGTCACGGACCTCGCGATCAGCATGGTCCTCAAACTCCGACGGAGGCACACGCGGCTGCAGACGACCACGCTGCCGTATCTGAGGACCTCCGCACTTCTGGTCAAGGGGCTCGGCTACGACCCGGTCACGGATGACATCGGATCGGGCTACGACCCCTCCGAAGACGGTCTGAAGGTTGCCGTCCGGTGTTCCATCCTGGGGGCCGGATTCGGGGTGGACGGCAAGTACAACTTGACGAAGGTGGTGGTGGCGGAGAACGACGACTTCATGGACCGGCCGGAATTCCAGGAGCCCGACCTCGGCAGCAAGGAGTTCTGGGAACTTTTCTCCTCTCCGGTTCCGGATGCCCAGCGGCTCCACGATCTCATGCTGGCGAGAGCCCGGGAGAAGCCCAGTGGAAGCGACGAATAAGCCGTACGAGCGACTCGCTGCCCGGTACGACCTCCGGTCCCACATCGAGCCCAAGAGGCGGGTGGCCCAGTACCTCTCCAGTCTTCTGCCGACCCGGGAGGCGCCGGCCACGCCACTGGTGCTCGATCTGGCGTGTGGGACCGGTAACGTTTCGGCGGCCCTCGTGACGAACGGCTTCGACGTCGCCGCCATCGACATCTCTCAACAGATGCTGAGTCGCGCAAGGCGCAAGAACCCACGGGTGGGTTTCGTGCGCGGCGACCTCAGGAAGTTGCCCTTCCGGGGCACCTTCGACGGGGTCGTCTGCCTCTCGTTCTCGCTGTCCTACCTCACGATCCCGGATGACCTGCGGGGCCTGGTCTCCAACCTTCACCGGATCACCCGTAAAGGCGCTCCGGTGATCCTCGACGTCATCCGTCCCGAGGCCCTGGACAGCGATTGGCTGCAGCGCGAGGCCGCACGGTGGGAGGCCAAGGGCATCCAGTTCGACTTCAGGTGGCTCAGCAAGCCGAACCGCCTCTACAGCATCGGGTACTCACCTCGGAGGTCAGGGCGCGACGGAGTGTGGCGAGAGGCCCACGTGGGACGCGCATACACGGCCCAGGAGCTGCACGACCTCTTCGAAGGTCGAGGACTGTTCAAACTCGAAGCGAGCTCCGTCCTCGACGCGTCGTGCGGCACCAGTCATCTGTCCTACTACGTGGCAAGTCGATCAGGAGCGGACGTGGGATCACCATGATGGATACCACCGTCGCGGCGCTGGGCCGCTTCAACGAGATGTCGGGCCGGCTACGCGTCTCGGTCACCCACGCATGTCAGCTCCGGTGCAAGTTCTGCCACCAGGAAGGGATCAGTGATCACTGGCAGCCGATCCACATGGATCCCGTGGTCTTCGGTCGGGTGGTTGACGCATTCTGCGCGCTCGGCGGCAAGGAGATCGATGTCACCGGTGGCGACCCGCTCGTTCACCCCAGGATCATTGAAGTGCTCGAACACCTGGCGGACCGCAACATCCACCGCGCCCTCTGCACCAACGGCCTCCTGCTCCACCGCGTCCGGAAACCGCTCGAGCAGGGCTACATCGACGAGATCAAGCTGAGCGTTCATGCGTCCAGCGACTCGGTCGGCAAGGAACTACTGGGGGCCGCCTGGTCGGAGAAGCAGATGGACGCGATGCTGGGTCTGGCCCGCGACGTCGGCGTCGCTGTCACCATCAACTTCTCGGTCACCTCCGAGAACGTTCAGGAATTCGAGATGGTGCTGCAGAAGTCGCTCGCGATGCGCACCAACCTCCTGGTCATTGACCTGATCGGCACCCGGTGGGACCTGCAGCAGAGGGGTCTTCGGGAGACCTCCACCAACGCCATCGTCTCCAGAATCGCCGCGCTGGCGGAGCCCGCGGGCGTCGTCCACGACCGGACGGGCTGCAGGATGACCCGCTTCACCAGTCCGACCGGAAACCTGTGGATGGTGAAAGATGTCCGAAACGGGCTGCTCTTCACCGGAATGTGCAACGGCTGTCAGTTGAAGCAACGCTGCGGGGAGGGAGTGTTCGTACTCCGCATCGACTCTCGCGGCACCTTCAGACCGTGCTTGATCCGGCCCGATCTGGAGGTCAGGCACAACATCGGCTCCTACGGACCGGAGACGATGAGAGACGCCATGGCGCAGAGCCTCACGGGGATGATGGCCGAGCCGTGCCGGGTCGAGGCGGGTGTCAGCCTCTACGGCTGACGGGACGGAACCAGGACCGGAAGCGGAACGCCCGGCCGGTCCTCGCGGACCGACCGGGCGTTGCCACACCGAACAGCTCAGTACAGCGGGAGACTGCTCTCCGGCGCGGCGATACGGCTGCCGTACCCGAGCAGCAAGGTGCGGTTGCTGCGCAGGTTCAGACCGCTCGTCGAGGTGCTCTGCGGTACGAGCCCGCCGGTGGCGCCGTAGAACGAGCTCAAGGTCCCGGAGGGGTACCCGGCGGTGTCGCCGGAGACCTCTTCCCGGGGCGACGCCACGAGGGCGTCCAGCCCGCCGGTGCCGTTGAGGTTGAGCAACGCGACGCGGGCCCCGAAGTTGTCGCCGCGCTCCGCCGAGCCCGGGACGACCGCGTGGTTCTGATCGAACGCCTGGGCTCCGCTCCCGCTCAGCCCACCGGCGGCACCCTTGAGCAGGGTGACGACGCCGGCCTCACCCGTCGAGCCGATCGCCTCGCCGGGCGCACCGACCAGTACGTCCGCCTTACCGTCGCCGGTGACGTCGCCGGCCGCGAGCGCCGCACCGAACCGGTCCCCGCTTTCGGGGTCCCCCGGTACGCCGGTCGTCCGCTGCGTGATGACCCGCACGGCGCTGCCGGAGAGACCACCGGTGCGGCCCGTGAAGACCGTGATGAGACCGCCGTCGAGTTGCGGCGTCTGGGCGCTCGGCGCCCCGGCGATCACCTCGCCCAGTCCGTCACCGTTGACGTCGCCGATCGTGAGCGCCAGACCCAGGTACCACGCGATGGTGTACCGGTCGCCCGTCGCGCCGTGCACCCCCGCGCCGGTGACCGCGGTGACGCCGGTGCTCGACACACCACCGGCCGAACCCCGCAGCAGGGTGACGATGCCGGTGCCGTACGACGACGAGCCGTCGTTCTCCATGGGAGCCCCGATGGCCAGGTCGGCGTACCGGTCGCCGTTGACCTTCCCGATCGCGAGCGTCCGGCCGAACTGGTCGTTGCGCTCCGCCGCGCCGGGCACCGCGGCCTGGTCCTGGTGGAAGTACTGCGCTCCGGTGGCCGTCAGGCCATCGGCTCCACCGAAGAGGACGGTGACCGCGCCGGCCTGCGCCTTGGTCCCGATCGCCTCGCTGTACGCCCCGACCGCCAGGTCGTCGCGGCCGTCACCGTTGAGATCGCCGGCCGCGAGGGACGCGCCGAACCAGTCGAGGTTCTCCGGGTCGCCGGGAACGCCCGGCGAACTCTGGTTGAAGTGCTTCGCCGAGTCCACCACCAGGCCGCTGCTGCTGCCCGGGATGATCCAGACCCCGCCAGCGCGGGCCTTGTTACGCGGATCGGCCTCGTCGGCGTCACCGACGGCCAGGTCGTCATAGGCGTCGCCGTTGAAGTTCCCGGCCACGATCGCCGATCCGAACGAGCCGCCGTTGTCGGACAGCATGGCACCGAAGAAGTAGTCGACCTGCGCCGCCGAGGAGTAGCGCACCGCGACCGCACCGGTCGGATAGTGGGGCAGATTGTGGTTGAAGGGGTCACCGACCGCGGCGATGTCGTCGACGCCGTCGCCGTCGAAGTCGGAACGGGTGACGCCGGTCCCCTTCATCGAGGCACCCGTCTTCGCCACCCGGTGGTATTGAAGGACGATGCCGTCCCGGGTGATGGTCCGGAACTCGTCCGCCGCCTGGGCAGGGGCACTGACCGCCAGTCCGGCCGCCACCGCCAGAACCGAGACCCCGGCAATTTTTCGTCGCAAAAAGATCCTCCGCTCCCTGTGGGCTTCCACATCGTAGGGAGAATTCGATCATTGGCAATCGCCGACGGACGGACACCTCGACGACGACCGGCCAGCATCACCGGCCGAAAGGACGCGCGAGGGGCATCCCCCGCCGGAGTGCTTCGCACGTTGATGGTGGTTTGCGTAACGTCTGCGCACTTCGGAGCGCCTTCTGGTCGGCGGGCCAGGGTCCGGTCCCGACCCGCGTCGCAGATCACGAACGGGGAACGATGAGCCGAGCAGCACACAGAAGCCGGCGCGCACGGATCTGGCTGGTGGGGGTGGGTGCGCTCGCCCTTCTGACCGCCGGTGCGGGCACCGCCGTGGCGGCCAGTGCGGTGGCGGGCAGTGACCGGCCCGCCGACCGCAACACCGCGGAAGCGCAACTGGTCGCCGAGAGCACCACCTCCAAGGCCGACCGGGCGCCCAAGTCGCCGCAGCCGGGACGGAAGCCACGTCCCACCGCTTCGCCGACGTCCAGCCCGACCGCCAGCCCGACGCCGACCCCGACCACCACCTCGCCGCCGAACACCGACCGGAACGTGCAGATCCCGATCCCGGGGTACGTCACCGGCTTCCGGTTCGGTGACATCCTGGTGGACGAGGCACGCGGCCGGGTCTACCTCACCGGGGGCAAGGGCACCGACGGTCTGATCGTCACCGACCTGGACGGCAAGGTCCTGCGCACGCTTCCGGGCATCGCGCCGGGGGCCGCCGGGATGACGCTGAGCCCGGACGGCCGCAAGCTCTACATCGCCGCCGGCGACCAGGACTGGCTCAGGATCGTCGACCTGGACACCTGGGAACTGGACGGGCAGTTCGCCGGCAAGACCGACGGGACCATGACGTGCCCGAAGGACATGGCCTTCGCGGCCGGCCAGCTCTGGGTCTCCTGGGGTTGCGAGAACGAGCCGACGGCGGGCATCGGCCGGGTCGACCTCGCGACCCGCAAGTTCGACGTGTACGCCGTCGACGCCATCGACGAGCGGATCAGCTCGGCGATGCTGCTGGCCACCTCGCCGGCTCAGCCCGACATGGTGATCGCCGGCGCGACGGGGAGCAGCCCCGCCCTGCTGGTCCGCTTCGAGGCCACCGCGACGGGGCTGGTCCAGCGGGCCATCAGCCGTACCGACGGTGGCTCGGTCACGCAGTTGGCGGTCACCCCGGACGGCACCGGGGTGATCGTCCCCTCGGGCGCGCCGTACCACCACCCAGTCCTGCGCACGTCCGACCTCGTCGAGGCGCACCGGTATCCGACCGTGCCGTACCCGAATGCCGTGGCGATCCGGCCCGACGGCCTCGTCGTCGCCGGCACCGACTCGTCGTACGACAAGGACGTCCGGGTCTTCGAGCCGGGCGGCACCACGCCGATCGCCATGTACGAGTTCGGGCACCTGCCGAACCAGGAGACGTGGGCGCACAACCTGGTCAAGGGCGGCCTGGCCGTGTCCGGCAACAAGATCTACGCGGTCACCGACCAGCTGGCCGAGCCGGAGATGGTGACCTTGCGAATCCGTACCCTGCCCTGACCTCTGATCGCCCGGCCCGTCACCCGACGGGCCGGGCCCGGAAAGCGGAACGCCCGGTGCGATCCTCACGGATCGACCGGGCGTTCTCGCTGTTCACGAGCGGTGGCGGCGGGATTTGAACCCGCGGAGGGCGTAAACCCTCACACGCTTTCGAGGCGTGCTCCTTAGGCCACTCGGACACGCCACCGCCGACGAGGGTACAGGACCGCGGGTTCGGATGCCGAACCGGCGTCCCCACACCCGGCCTGGCAGGATCTTTGCCATGAGTACGCACATCGGCGCGAAGCCGGGAGAGATCGCCGAGCGGGTCCTGATGCCGGGCGACCCGCTGCGGGCCAAGTGGATCGCGGAGACCTACCTCGAGGACGCCACGTGCTACTCGACGGTCCGCGGCATGCTGGGCTTCACCGGCCGCTGGAACGGGGTGGAGGTCTCCGTCCAGGGCTCCGGCATGGGCATGCCGTCCGCCTCGATCTACGCCCACGAGCTGGTCAACGAGTACGGCGTGAAGACGCTCATCCGGGTCGGCTCCTGCGGCGCCCTCAGCGAGGATCTCAAGCTGCGCGACGTGGTGGCCGCGATCGGGTCGTCCACCGACTCGAACATGAACCGGATGCGGTTCGACGGGCTGATCGACTACGCGCCGGTCGCCGACTTCGGGCTGCTGCGTACCTCGGTCGAGGTGGCCGAGCGGCGCGGCATCAGCATGCGGGTGGGGCCGATCCTGGCCGCGGACGCCTTCTACACCGACCGGCCGGACCTCTACGACACCCTGGCCGACTACGGCGTCCTGGCCGTGGAGATGGAGTCGGCGGCGCTCTACACGATCGCCGCCCGGTTCAAGGCCCGCGCGCTGACCATCCTCACGGTCAGCGACCACATCAAGACCGGCGAGAAGACCACCTCGCAGGAGCGCGAGCAGACCTTCGGCCAGATGGTCGAGATCGCCCTGGACACGGTCATCGCCTGATCCGGCTCGTCGAGAGGGGCCCCCGGTCGACGCGTCGCGTCGACCGGGGGCCCCTCCTCACGCCGTGAGGGCCTCGGTCGGGGAGAGGCGGGCGGCGCGGACGGCCGGGTAGAGGCCGGCGACCCCGCCGATCAGCAGGGTGGCGGCCACACCACCGAAGGTCGCCCAGGCGGGGACGACGGTGGGCCAGTCCTGCGAGACGGCGTAGCCGGCGGTGACCAGGATGCCGAGCAGCACTCCGCCGATCCCGCCCAACGCCGACAGCAGCAGCGACTCGGCGAGGAACTGGACGCGGACCTGACCCCGGGTGGCGCCGAGCGAGCGGCGCAGGCCGATCTCGGCCCGGCGTTCCAGCACCGAGATCACCATGGTGTTGGCCACGCCGACCCCACCCACCAGCAGTGCCACCGCGCCGAGGCCGAGCAGCAGCCCGGTGAACGCCGCGTCGGTCGCCTCGGCGGCGGCCAGCGCGTCGGACGGCCGGGACACCTCCACCTCGTTGGGCGCCTCCGGGTTGGCGGTCGCGCCGAGCACCGCCCGGACCGCCTCCACCTGGTCCTCCCGTGCCCGGGTGTAGACGGTGGTCGGGTGCCCGTCGAAGCCGAGGTAGGTCGCCGCCGCCGGCCAGCCGACCAGCGCGGACGCGTCCAGCTCCGGGGCCAGCGGCACGGGGGCCAGGATGCCGACGACGGTGAACCAGCGGCCGCCGATCGAGACCTGGACGTCCGCACCGGCGGCGCCGAGCCCGAGCCGCCGGGCGGCGGTCGACCCGAGCACCACCGCCGGGTAGCGGGCCGTCGCCTCGTTGAGCCAGGTGCCGCTGGCCAGCGCCGCGCCGACGGTGTGCGGCAGTTCCAGCCGGGCCGCCCGGGTGGCGATCCCGCCGGTCTCGGCGGCCGGGATGCGGTCGGAGCGGTAGACCGGCGCGTCGGGGACCTGCCCGGTCGCCGACACCTCGGTCACCGGCCCGATCCGACCGATCATCGCCACCGACTCGGTCGGCAGCTCCGCCTCGTCGCCGAAGAGGGTGTTCCCCGGGGAGACGGTGAGCAGGTTGGTGCCCAGCGCGTCGAGGGTGCGGTCCAGGTCGGCCCGGGACGACGACGAGATGCCGACCACCGCGATCATCGCGGCGATGCCGATGGCGATGCCGAGCGCGGAGAGGAACGCCCGCAGCGGTCGGGTGCGCAGGCCCACCCCGCCGACGCGCAGCACGTCGCCGGGGCGGAGCCGGGCGGGACGGAGCCGGGCGGGGGCGAGCACGGCCACCTCAGCT
Source organism: Micromonospora psammae (assembly GCF_036902725.1). NCBI lineage: Bacteria > Bacillati > Actinomycetota > Actinomycetes > Micromonosporales > Micromonosporaceae > Micromonospora > Micromonospora psammae. The sequence continues at coordinate 14,702 of NZ_JBAKHM010000032.1, forward strand.
CACCCCGCTCAGCAGGGTGTCGGCCTGGATCCGGCCGTCGCGCATCCGCACCTGCCGGGGCAGCCGGTCGGCGATCTCCCGGTCATGGGTGATCACCACCACCGTCGTGCCGGCCCGGTGCAGCTCGTGCAGCAGGTCCAGCACACCGGCGCCGGCAGCCGAGTCGAGGTTGCCGGTCGGTTCGTCGGCCAGCAGCACCGCCGGCTCGCCGACCACCGCCCGGGCCACCGCCACCCGCTGCCGTTCGCCGCCGGAGAGTTCGTGCGGCCGGTGGCCGAGCCGGTGGGCCAGCCCCACCCGGACCAGCGCGGCCTCCGCGCGCCGTCGCCGCTCCGACCGGGGTACGCCGACGTAGAGCAGCCCGTCCGCGACGTTGTCCACGATCGGTACGCCGGGCGCCAGGTGGAACTGCTGGAAGACGAAACCGATCCGGGTGGCCCGCAGGGCGGAGAGTTCCCGGTCGGCGAGCCGGGCCACCGCGTACCCGTCGATGGTGACGGTGCCGGAGGTGGGCCGGTCGAGGGTGCCGATCAGGTTCAGCATGGTCGACTTGCCGGAGCCGGAGGGGCCGACGATGGCGACCAGCTCGCCCCGTCCGACGGTGAGCGAGACGTCGTCCACGGCGACCACCCCGCCGGGGTACCGCTTGCCGACCCGGTCCAGCACGATCACGTCCGGGGTCACGTCGGCACCCCCACGGTGGTGCCCTCGGCGAGGCCCTCGCCGGTGATCTCGACCCGGCCGCCGGCGAAGAGCCCGGTCCGTACGGCGACGATCCGGGTGGCGGCGCCGTCGACGACCTGGACGCCGTAGCCGCCCTCGGCCAGCGCGAGCAGCGCAGTCACCGGGACGGTCAGCACGCCCTCGCGTTCGGCGGCGGTGAAGGTGACCCGGGCCGAGGCGTGGTCGAAGCCGGCGAGGGCCTTCGGGTCGCCGACCGTCACGGTCACCTCGACCTTCGTCTCGGCCTCCGCGGACTGTCCGGTGCCGCCGCCGGAGCCGGTCGTGATGACGGTCTCCACCTTGCTGATCTTCCCGGCCACCCGCCTGCCGTCGGGGAGGACCACCTGCACGGTGGCGCCCCGCCGGGCCAGCCGCTGGTCGTCGACGTCCAGCTCCACGGTGACCAACCGGCTGGTCCCGGTGTACGTCAGCACCGCCTGGCCGGGCTGCACCGCGTCGCCCACCTCGGCCTGGTGGGCGGCGACCCGGACCGGGCCGTCGGCGTACCGGATCCGGCCCGGGTCGACCCGGCCGGTCTCCGGCAGGCCCAGGTCCTCCTGCCAGTCCCGGACCGCGTCGGCGGTGTCGCCGGTGTACTCGTCGTCGACGGTGAAGCCCGCGTAGCCGAACGCCTTGAGGTTGCGCTCGAACTGCTTCACGTCGGCGCCCTCGACCCCGGGGGCGAGCTCCCGGTACGCGGGCAGCCGCCCGTACAGGAGCACCACCGGCCCGGCGTCGACGGTGTAGAGCGCCCGGCCCCGCGTGACGGTGGCGCCGGTGGCGGGCAGCGCGGTGATCGTCCCCGCCAGCCGGCTGGTGGCGGTGCGGGTCGCCCCGTACCCGAGTTCCCCGTCGGCGGTCTCGGCGTCGGCCAGGGTCTGCCGGGTGACCGCGGCGGTGGCCGGCGGGGCGGTGTCCGCGACCGCGGCGTCCCCGCCCGAACCGCCACCGACACCGACGGCGGCGACCACGCCCAGCGCGCCGACCAGCAGCACGGTCGCGCCGACCGCCAGGGCGCGTAGCCGCGGGCGGCGAGCGAAGCGGCTCACTGGCCGCCGCCGAGCTGCGGGGCGTACCGCTGGCACGTCTCCAGCGCGGTCTTCATGGTGGGATCGTCCGGCTTGATCCCGCCGCTGCCCGGCCGGATCTGGATCCGGCCGCCGGCGTCCGGGTCGGGGAAGTCCGGCACCCCGTTCTCCCGCATGCACTTCGCCAGGTTCCGCAGCTGCTCGGTCTGCTCGGCGTTCAGCTGGGGGGCCTGGCCGCCGTTGGGCAGCAGGTTCCGGCACTTCTCCATGGCCTGCTCGACCTGCTGCGGGTCGGTGCCCTCGGCGAACCGGAACGCCGGTCCGCCGCCGGCCTGCGGGTCGGGCATGTCGACCCCGTTCTCCCGCATGCACCGGGCGAACTCGAGCTGGCGGTCCGGGTCGCTCAGGGCGGCGCCGGTCGCCGCGGCGCTGGGCGGCGCGCCACCACCACCGGCGGTCGCCACCGCCGCGCCGTCGGCCGGGTCGCCGCAGCCGGCGAGCGCCAGGGCGAGCAGCACCGGCAGCGCGAGCATTCGTCGTCGCATCATGGTCCGCTTCCTCTCCGGGTCCGGCGCGGTCCGCCGGACGTTGCGACCCAGTTGACCCGGGTGTCGGTATCCGGGGCGTAACCGCGGCCGTTAACGGCGGCGTTATCCGAGGCCGGGCACCATGGACCGGTGCGAGTGCTGGTGGTGGAGGACGAGCCGGTCCTGGCGAACGCCGTCGCGGAGTGGCTGCGGCGCGAGGCGTTCGCCGTCGACGTCGCGTACGACGGCGACGCGGCGCTGGAACGCCTCGGGGTGAACGAGTACGCCGTGGTGGTGCTCGACCGGGACCTGCCGGTGGTGCACGGCGACGACGTGTGCCGGGCGATCGTGGCGGCCGGCGGGGAGACCCGGGTGCTGATGCTCACCGCCGCGGCGGCCGTCCGGGAACGGGTGGCCGGGCTGGCGCTCGGCGCCGACGACTACCTGCCGAAGCCGTTCGCCCTGGTCGAGCTCTCCGCCCGGGTGCACGCGCTGACCCGGCGCGCCCGTCCGGCCGTCCCGCCGACGCTGGTCCGGGCCGGCATCGTCGCCGATCCGGCCCGCCGGGAGGTGCACCGGGACGGCCGGTACGTGCCGCTGTCCCGCAAGGAGTTCGCGGTCCTGGTCGAGCTGCTGCGGGCCGAGGGGGCGGTGGTCTCGGCGGAGGATCTGCTGGAGCGGGCCTGGGACGAGCACATCGACCCCTTCACCAACGTGGTCCGGGTGACGATGATGAAGCTGCGCCGCAAGCTCGGCGACCCCTCGGTGATCGAGACGGTGCCCGGAGCGGGGTACCGGATCCGATGACCCGACTGACCATCCGGGCCCGGCTCACGCTGATCTACGGAGGGCTCTTTCTGCTGGCCGGCGTGGTGCTGCTCGCCGTGACGTACGTCCTGGTCGACCAGCGGATGCCGCAACCGTTCGGGGTGAAGCTGGACGACGTCCCCCAGGTCCGGCCGATGCCCGGCATCCCGGCCGGCGACCAGGACAACCTGCGCCGGCTGGTCCTCGAGGTGCAGAGCGAGGCGAAGCGCAACGCCCTGGAGTCGCTGCTCACCCAGGGCGGGATCGCGCTGGTGCTGGTCTCTGCGGCGGCGATCGCGTTCGGCTGGCTGCTCGCCGGCCGGGCGCTACAACCGCTGCACCAGATCACCGGCACCGCCCGCCGGATCGCCGGCGCGGACACCGCCGGGCGCGGCCTGCACGAGCGGATCGCCCTCGCCGGACCCCGGGACGAGGTTCGCGAGCTGGCCGACACGTTCGACGAGATGCTGGAACGGCTGGACCGTTCGTTCGACGGCCAGCGGCGGTTCGTGGCGAACGCCTCACACGAGCTGCGTACCCCGCTGGCGCTGAACCGGGCGCTGGTGGAGCTGGCGGTGACCCGGCCGGACGCCTCGCCGGACACCCGCCAGCTCGGGGAGTCGCTGCTGGCGGTGAACGAGCGGCACGAGCGGCTGATCGAGGGGCTGCTCACCCTCGCCGACTCGGAGTCCGAGCTGACCGACCGGTCCTCGGTGGACCTGGCCGAGGTGGCCGGCTACGTGATCGACCAGGTGGCCCCGCCGGAGGGCATCCCTGTGCACCGGGAGCTGGCCCCGGCCCGGACCGTCGGCGACCCGGTGCTGCTGGAACGACTCACCGTCAACCTGGTGGAGAACGCGCTGCGGCACAACCTGCCCGCCGACGGCCGGGTGGAGGTACGCACCGGCCTGGTCGACGGCCGGCCCACGTTGACGGTCGGTAACACCGGCCCGGTGGTCCCCGGTTACGACCTGGAGACCATCTTCCAGCCGTTCCGCCGGCTGGCCCGGGAGCGGACGGCCGGCACCCGCGGCTTCGGCCTGGGCCTGTCGATCGTCCGCGCGGTGGCCCGCGCCCACCACGGCACCGTCGAGGCGCAGCCCCGCGACGGCGGCGGCCTGACGGTCACGGTCACCCTGCCGGCGCCCTGACGACGCCGGGCGGTCAGCGGAAGAAGGCGCGCAGCACCGCGGCGTTCTCCGCCTCCAGCACCCCGCCGTACACCTCGGGTCGGTGGGTGGCGCGGAGGTCGCGCAGCACGTCCCAGAGCGACCCCACCGCCCCGGTCTTCGGCTCCCAGGCGCCGAAGACCACCGTGGAGATCCGGGCCAGCCCGATCGCCCCCGCGCACATCGTGCAGGGCTCCAGGGTGACCACCAGGGTGCAGTCCTCGAGCCGCCAGCGGCCCAACCGTTCGGCGGCCCGGCGCAGCGCCAGCACCTCGGCGTGCGCGGTCGGGTCCCCGGTCAGCTCCCGCTCGTTGCGGCCGACGGCCAGTTCGGCGCCGTCCGGGCCGTAGACGACGGCCCCCACCGGCACGTCGTCGACGGTCACGGCGTCGCCGTCCGGCTCCGGGCCGGTGACCGCGATCTCCAGCGCCCGGCGCATCCACAGCTCGTGCCGCTGCCGGCGGCCCAGCTCGCCCGGATCGGCCAGCCCCTCGTGGGCGCCGGGCCCGACCCGGCCCGCCGCGCCGGGGGTGGGATACCCGGGGCGTACGGTCCCCAGCGCGGGGTCGGTCGCGTCGGCCGGTTCGGCGGCCCCGGTCGACGGCGAGCCGCCGCCGGACAGGTGCGGCCCGGAGGACGGCGGGTCAGACCTCACGGAGCTCCTCGACCTCGTCGCCGCAGCCCAGCACCGCGCAGATCTCGGCGGTGACGTCGGCGGGGAGCATCCCCTCGTGGCCGCAGAGCGCGAGCAGCTTCTGGGCCGGGATGCCCAGGTCGGCCAGGAGGTCGGCGTCACCGACCGGGTCGGCCTCCGGGTCCACCGCCGGCTGGTCGGTCTCCTCGTCGCCGCCGGCCGCCGGGCGGGGCTCGTCGACCTCCTCCAGCCCGGTGACCGAGGTCTTGAGGTCGCCGATGAGCAGCGCCCCCAGCCGGGACTCCTCGGCGTACGCGGAGTCGGAGCCGAAGACCCGCAGGTCCTCCCCCTCGTCCAGGCGCAGGATCACCAGATAGGCGTCGTCGGCCTCGACGAAGAGCAGCGACAGGTCGGCGTCCGGCTCGACGTCGCGCAGCCGGTCGGCCACGTCGTCGATGTCGGTGGCGCCCCGCAGGTTCACCTCGGCGGCGCTCCAGCCGCCCTCGTCGCGCACCACGGCGGCAGCGAAGTACGACACGGTCCCCCCAAAGGCTTCGGCACAGCACGCCGACTCGTTACGCGTGCACGTTAACCGGTCGGGTCGGCAGGCGACCGGTCAACGCCCCGAAGGACCGGTCAATCCTGGAAAAGTCTGTTCAGCCCGCGACGCGGCGGCGGGTGGCGATGAGCTGCCGCAGCCGCTCGGTGCGCTCCCGCTGCGGCCGCTCGCGCTGTCGTACCGCGCGGGCCCCCGCCAACTCGGCGAGAATCTGCAGGCGGCGACGGCTGCGCTCCGGGTCGAGCCGCGGGGTGGTCCAGGCCATACCGCAAAGCGTCCCCAGTCACAGCGGGTACGTCAAGATGGCGTTCGAAGCGAAGCCGGGCGATGACGCAGCGTCACCACATCGGCCAGTCCGCGCTGGTCGCCCAGCGCACCACCACGACCGCGAACGCGATGCTCGCACCACCCGCTGTGACGATCGCCACCCCGGCGGCGACCCCGCGGTCGCCGTGCCGGACGAGCACCAGCGCGGCCAGCCAGGCCACCGCGACGGCGACGACGGTCCACCAGGCGTAGCCGGGCACGTCCCGGCCGAGCAGGCCGAAGAGCAGCAGCCAGGCCGCGGCGAGCGCGGCACCGGCGGCGACCCCGCCGCCGGTGACCGGGTGCGGTTCGCGCCAGGTCGGCCGGGGCGGCGGGCCGGCCGGGAAGAGTCCCGACGGGATGCGCGGCAGGTGGCCGGGGTGGTTGGTCACCGGTTCGGCCGGGAAGGCGGGTCGACCGTTCATCGCCGTCACTGCTCCCGTTCTCGGACCGTTGCTGCCGGGGGGCCACCCCCACCGTATCGGTCTGTCAGGATGGCCGGATGTCGTCGCGATCGATCGGGTGCCACACGCGTCCGGCGTACCCGGTGCTGGTGCTCGTCGCGGCGGCGCTGCTCGCCGGCTGCGGGACGGCCGGTCGGCCGGTCGCCGCGCCGAGCGCGGTCTGGGACGGCCCGAGCGGGGCGGCCACCGCCGGGCAGCCGGCCGCCACGGCCGTCGCGCCGACGCCGCCTGCCCGGTCGCCGTCACCGTCGGTCACGCCGAGCGGGGCCCAGCCACGCCGGGTCTTCCCGGTTCCCGCCCGGAAGGTCGCCTACCACCCGACGCACTCGGCGTACCCGGGTACGGACATCTTCGCCGACTGCGGTGAGCCGTTCGTGGCGGTGACCGACGGGACGGTGCTGGAGGTGAGCCGGGTGGACCGGTTCGACCGGCGGGGCCCGAGGGGGCCGCACAACGGTGGGTTGTCGGTGTCGCTGCTCGGCGACGACGGCGTGCGGTACTACGGCTCGCACCTGCGGGTGGTCCGCGCCGGGGTGGACGCCGGGGTCCGGGTGCGGGCCGGGCAGCAGCTCGGCGAGGTGGGCCGGACGGGTAACGCGAACAACGTCTGCCATCTCCATTTCGGGCTCTCGCCGAAGTGCACGGGGCGCGACGACTGGTGGATCCGGCGCGGCGTGGTCTGGCCGGCGAAGTACCTGGATTCGTGGCGTGACCGCGGCAACCGCTCGCCGGCCGCCGAGGTGGCCGCGTGGGAGCGCAGGCACGGCTGCCCAGCGGCACCGCGCGGCAACTGAGCAGGGCGACCGCCGGGCGCGGCGATGGGCTCGTCATCCGCTCGACATATTGACGAAGTGTTATCAACCGGTTAACGTCCGGAGGAGAGAGAGCGCTCTCTCACCTAACAAGACTCCTAATTCCGGCGAACCGCGCGGTCGGCTCGTACGTCGACCCCGCTGGAGGAACGATGACACCTCCCGTCCCGCCCCGCCGCACCCGCTGGGTGCTCGCCACCACCACCGCCCTCACCGTCCTCGTCGGCGGCCTGACCTTCGCCACCACCACCGGCACCGCCGAGGCCGCCCCCGTCGGCGCCGGCAGCTACACCACCGACCCGGTGGGCCCGCTCCCCTCCGGCTGCGGCGCGATGTCCACCAACCCCCGGCAGTTCGCCACCGCCAACGCGCCGGCCGGCCCGGTCCCCACCAACGACTGGTGGTCGTCGCTGCTGTGGAAGCGGACCAACTGCGCGTACAGCGAGCCGCTGCACGCGCATCCGGTCTCCTACCAGCCCTTCGGCGACGGCCTCGGCTTCTCCGCCACCTCCACCCCGACGATCAGCGGCACCGCGACCGGCGTCGGCGAGTACAAGTACGCCTACTCCGAGGACATCCGGGTCGGCGTCAGCGGGCTCGGCGCCCCCGTCGTCAAGGTCGACGGCTGGACCGACTGGACGGTCAGCCCGCACTGGAGCGACGGCACCCGCACCCTGCGCGCCACCATCGGTCACGGCCTTCCGTTCGCGTACTTCCAGACCAGCGGCGGCGACGCCCTGATCAACCCGACCGGCGGCAGCCCCACCGTCTGGTCCAACAGCGGCGCCACCATCGGCTTCACCGTCAAGGGCCACGACTACGTCGCCTACGCCCCCACCGGCGCCACCTGGACCGTCCAGAACGGACGAATCACCTCCGCGCTGGCCGGCCGGGGCTACTTCTCGGTCGCCCTGCTGCCCACCACGCCGGCCACCGGCGCCACCGCCCGCGCCGAGCTGGCGGCCACCTTCGGTCGGTACGCCCACGCCCACGTCACCGGCACCCGGGTCTCCTACTCGTACGACCCGGCGAGCAGCACCGTGCAGACCACGTACGGCTTCACCACCACGCCCCGGGAGGGCACCACCACCCAGACGGTGGTGAGTCTCTACCCGCACCAGTGGAAGTCGCTGACCGGCTCCACCCCGCTCAGCCCGACCTACCCGTCGGCGCGCGGCCGGATGAAGGTGCTCACCGGCGTCGGCGAGTTCCGCACCTCGATGCGGTACCACGGGGTGCTGCCGGAGCTGCCGGCCGTCGCCACCGGCGCCGGGGCCGACCTGACCCAGCTCCGGGAGCAGTTGGCGGCGGTGCGGGGCAACCCGATGGACCAGCGCGGCACCGACACCTACTGGACCGGCAAGGGGCTCGGTCGGGCCGCCCGGATCGCCGAGATCGCCGACCTGGTCGGCGACACGGAGACCCGGACCGCCGCGCTGAACGCCATCCGCACCACCCTGAACGACTGGTTCACCGCGGCGCCCGGCAAGACCGCCAAGGTCTTCTACTACGACCGGAACTGGGGCACCCTGATCGGCTACCCGGCGTCGTACGGGTCCGACCAGGAACTCAACGACCACCACTTCCACTACGGCTACTTCATCGCGGCGGCCGCCACGCTGGCCAAGTTCGACCCGGCCTGGGCCACCAACGACCGGTACGGCGGCATGGTCGACCTGCTCATCCGGGACGCCAACAACTACAGCCGCGCCGACACCCGCTTCCCGTACCTGCGCGACTTCGACATCTACGCCGGCCACGACTGGGCCTCCGGGCACGGCTCCTTCGCCTCCGGCAACAACCAGGAGTCGTCGTCGGAGGGGATGAACTTCGCCAACGCCCTCATCCAGTGGGGACAGGCGACCGGCAACACCGCCGTACGCGACGCCGGTGTCTTCATGTACACCACCCAGGCGGCGGCGATCCAGGAGTACTGGTTCGACGTCGACGACGAGAACTTCCCGGCGGGGTTCGGGCACTCCACGGTCGGCATGGTCTGGGGCGACGGCGGCGCGTACGCCACCTGGTTCACCGCCGAGCCGGAGATGATCCAGGGCATCAACATGCTCCCGGTCACCGGCGGCCACCTCTACCTGGGCTACCGCCCGGCCTACAACCGGACGAACTACGCCGAACTCGTCCGCAACAACGGCGGGGAACCCACCGTCTGGCAGGACATCCTCTGGCAGTTCCTGGCCCTCGGGGACCCGGACGCGGCGCTGGCGAAGCTGCGCGCCAACCCCGGCTACACCCCGGAGGAGGGCGAGAGCCGGGCGCACACCTTCCACTGGATCCGCAACCTCGCCGCGTTGGGTCAGGTGGACACCGGGGTCACCGCCAACCATCCGCTGGCCGCGGTCTTCCAACGCAACGGCGCCCGCACCTACGTGGCGAGCAACATCACCGCCGCCCCGCTGACCGTGAACTTCTCCGACGGCACCCGGCTCACGGTGGCGGCCGGCAGGACGGCGACCACCGGGGCGTACACGTGGAGCGGCGGCAGCGCGGGCGGCGGCACCAACCCGACCCCGCCCCCGACCGACCCGACCCCGACGCCGCCGCCGACCACGCCGCCGCCGAGCGGCTCGCCGACGCGGTACCTGCTGCCCGGTGGCGGCCTGGGGGCGGCCGGCAGCGCGGCGACCGCCACGGTGGCCGGCGCCGGCGGCGCCAACCACGACGGCACGCCGACCAACCCCCTGGTGTTCACCACGACCGGCCTGAACCTCGCCCACGCCGGCGGGCAGACCACGTTCGACCTGTTCCTCGACGCCGGCCCGGCGGTCGGCAACGGGGTGCAGGCCCGGGTGTCGTACGACCTGACCGGGAACGGGAGCTTCGACCGGGTGGAGACGTACCGGTACTTCGCCACCGACCCGGTCACCGGCTACGAGCACTACACGCAGAACGCCGGGCTGCTCTCCGCCGTCGGCAGCCTGGGCAACCTCTCCAACGGCACGGTGAAGGTGGAGGTCTGGTCCGCCATCGGCGCCAACCCGACCACCCTCGGCATCGGTGACCGGTCCTTCGTCAAGCTGCCGTACGCCTGATCCCACCCACCCACCACCAGCCCGCGCCGCCGGTCGTCCCGCGACCGGCGGCGCGGGCGCGTAGTTTGCAGGGCATGAGCGCCCGGGATGCCATCGCCGACCTGCGCCGGATCGCGTTCCTGCTGGAACGGGCGAACGAGGCCACCTACCGGGTCCGGGCGTTCCGGTCGGCGGCGAAGGCGCTCGGCGCGCTGCCGGCGAAGGAGCTGGCCGAGCGGGCCCGCACCGGCAAGCTCACCGAGCTGCCCGGGGTGGGCGACGTGACAGCCCGCTGCGTGGCCGAGTCGCTGGCCGGTGAGGAGCCGGTCTACCTGCGCCGGCTGGTCGCCACCGAGGGCAGCGACCTGGACGCCGAGGCCACCGCGCTGCGTACCGCGCTGCGCGGGGACTGCCACACCCACTCCGACTGGTCCGACGGCGGGTCGCCGATCGAGGAGATGGCGCTCGCCGCGGTCGAGCTGGGCCACGAGTACGTGGTGCTGACCGACCATTCACCCCGGCTCAAGGTGGCCCGCGGCCTCACCGCGGACCGGCTGCGTCGGCAGCTCGACCACGTGGCGGCGGTCAACGAGGCGCTGCCGGCGGGCTTCCGCATCCTCACCGGCATCGAGGTGGACATCCTCGCCGACGGCTCCCTCGACCAGGACGAGGAGCTGCTGGCCCGGCTCGACGTGGTGGTCGGCTCGGTGCACAGCGGGCTGAACGACGAGCGGGCGAAGATGACCCGCCGGATGCTCGCCGCGATCGCCAACCCGCACCTGGACATCCTCGGCCACTGCACCGGGCGGATGGTCTCCTCGCGCCCGGCAGGGGTGAAGGGGCCGGGCGACCGGGCGCACCGGGCGCGTACCCGGGCGGAGAGCGACTTCGACGCGGACGCCGTCTTCGCCGCCTGCGCCGAGCACGACGTGGCCGTCGAGATCAACTCCCGGCCGGAGCGGCAGGACCCGCCGAAGCGGCTGATCCGCCGGGCGCTGGAGGCGGGCTGCCGGTTCTCGATCAGCACCGACGCGCACGCCCCCGGTCAGCTGGACTGGCAGCGGTTCGGCTGCGAGCGGGCCGCCCGCTGCGGCGTCCCGGCCGACCGGGTGGTCAACAGCTGGCCGGCGGACCGCCTGGTGCAGTGGACCCGGGCGCGGGGCTGACCCACGCCAGGGCGGCTCAGCGGCGGGACGCCGGCTCGACCGTCGGTACGGCGGGCGCGGCCACCCCGACCGCCGCGCGCGGCCGGCGCCGGCCGACCAGGCCCTGCGCCACCGCGACCCCGAGCAGCACGATCAGCGCACCGACCGGCTGGTGCCAGTTGAGCCGCTCGCCGAGCACCGCCGCGCCGATGAGCACCGCGAAGATCGGGATCAGGTAGGTCACCGTGGAGGCGGTGCTCGCCCCGGCCACCCGGATGTTGCGCATGTGGATCACGAAGGCCAGGCCGGTGCCGAGCGCGCCGAGCGCCAGCACACTGCCCACCACCTCGGCGGAGAGGCCGGTCGGGACCGGCGGGGCGCCGGCCGCCAGCGGCGCGACCACGGCGAGCTGGAGCGCCGCGACCAGCAGCTGCGCGGTGGAGAGCGAGAGACCGGAGTGCGCGCTGCCGGCGAGGAACTTCTTCTGGTACGGAATGGCCACGCCGTAGCAGGCCGCCGCGCCGAAGCACATCAGCTGGCCGGTGAAGTGCGCCCCGCCGACGCCCTCCCAGACGCCGAGCACCACCAGCACGCCGACGAAGCCCAGCCCGAGCCCGACCGCGCGGCGCGTGGTCAGCCGCTCGGTGCGGAAGACCAGCACCGCCAGCGGCAGCACGATCAGCGGGGTGGTGGCGTTCCAGATCCCGGCGAGCATCGACTCGACCCGCTGTTCGCCGTAGCCGAACAGGGTGAACGGAATGGCCACGCCGAACGCGCCGACCACCACGAGGTGGGCCCAGATCCGGGGCTCGCGGGGCAGCCGGTCGCGGAGCAGGGCGAGCACCACCACCAGGGTCAGCGCGCCGGTGGCCACCCGGTAGAGGGTGAGGTGCAGCGGGTGCAGCTCCTCGACTCCGACCTTGATGAACAGGAAGCTCGAACCCCAGATGGCGGCGAGCGCGAGGAAACCCGGCAGCCAGCTGCGCAGCGCGGCACGGTCAGGAGCGGTATCCGGTTTCACCCCTGACACTCTGCCGCAGGGGTACGACGAAGTCCCGCGATATTCGGACGCCGTGTTCCGGACCACAGCAACCGACCTAAAGTGGAGGCGTTGACCAGTCGAGGAGGTGCGCACGATGGCTATGCCGGAGAGGTTCGACCCGCTCTTCGACTTCGACGGGCTCTGGACCACGGCGCTGGCAGACCGCTACCTCCCGCCGCGCGACCTCCCGGAGGCGCACTTCGAGTGCATCGACGGAAGGCTGGTCATGACCCCGGCGGAGGCAGGCGCGAACAGTTTCGGCGAGATAAAGCTCGCCCGACTCCTGGCGCCGGCGGCGGAGTCCGCCGGCCTGTACGTCTTCGGCCAGATCAATCTGACCTTCAGCCCACAGAGCTGGATCCAGCCCGATCTCACCGTTCTGCACACCCTGCCGAAGACCGACGACGAGGACCGCTGGGTACCGGTCCGGTACTGCACCCTGGCGGTGGAGTTCGTCTCACCGGCCAGCCGGCAGCAGGACTTCATGGACAAGCCGCAGCGCTGCGCCGAGGCCGGGGTGCCGTACTTCATGCGGGTGCAGATCACCCGCCGGATGCGCAACGTCTCGGTGGAACTCTTCACCAAGTGCGACTGGAGCGGTTACCAGATCTTGGCGGAGGCAACCGCCGGGCAACGGCTGAGGGCCGACGCGCCCTTCCCGATCGACTTCGACCCGGCCGAACTGCTCCCCTGAACACGGCAAACACGGTCGACATCCGCACCGGTTGGTCACGTAGGGTCGCAGCGTGGGACGAATCGATGACCTCGCGAACCGCTACGTGGCCGACTGGGCCCCGCTGAGCCCGACCGGCGCCACCTACGTCGGCATCGCCGGCTACGACGACCAGCTCGACGACCTCTCGCCCGCCGGCTACGCGGCCCGGGCCGACCTGACCCGGCGCACCCTCGCCGACCTCGACGTCACCGAGCCGGAGTCCGAGGCGGAACGGACCGCCAAGGAGGCCATGCAGGAGCGTCTCGGCCTGGACCTCGCCCGGTACGACGCCGGCGAGGTGACCAGCGAGGTCAACGTGATCTCCAGCGGCCTGCACGAAATCCGCATGGTCTTCGACCTGATGCCGGCCGAGGGTGAGGCCGAACGGGCCAACATCGCCGCCCGGCTCAACCGGTTCGCCTCGACGCTGGAGGGCTACAAGACCACGCTGCGCGAGGCGGCCGCCACCGGCCAGGTCAGCTCCAAGGTGCAGCTGGTCGAGGTGGCCAAGCAGTGCGACACCTGGACGGACCCGGACGGCGACAACTTCTTCCACGGCCTGGTGGAGCGGCTGGGCGCCGACGGCACGCTCGGCGCCGAGCTGCGCCGGGGGGCGGCCGCCGCCACCGCGGCGACCGCCGAGTTCGGTCGGTTCCTCCGCGACGAGCTGGCCCCGCACGGCCGGGAAAAGCAGGCCGCCGGCCGGGAACGGTACGAGCTGGCCTCGCAGTACTTCCTCGGCGCGAAGGTCGACCTCGACGAGACGTACGCGTGGGGTTTCGCGGAGCTGGCCCGCCTGGAGGCCGAGATGCGGACCGTTGCCGGACGCATCGCGGGTCCGGGCGCTACCGTCGACGAGGCCGTCGCGACCCTGGACGCCGACCCGGCCCGGACGATCCAGGGCAAGGAGGCGTTCCGGGACTGGATGCAGGCGCTGGCGGACAAGGCGATCAGCGAACTGCACGGCACCCACTTCGACATCCCGGAGCAGGTCCGGCAGATCGAGTGCTGCCTCGCCCCGACCAGCGACGGCGCGATCTACTACACCGGCCCGAGCGAGGACTTCTCCCGTCCGGGGCGGATGTGGTGGGCGGTGCCCCAGGGCATCACCGACTTCTCCACATGGCGTGAGGTGACCACGGTCTACCACGAGGGCGTGCCGGGCCACCACCTCCAGGTCGCGCAGACCGCGGTCCGGGCGGAGCTGCTCAACCGCTGGCAGCGGCTGCTGTGCTGGGTATCCGGGCACGGCGAGGGCTGGGCCCTCTACTCGGAGCGGCTGATGGACGAGCTGGGTTACCTGGAGGACCCGGGTGACAAGCTCGGCATGCTCGACGGGCAGGCGTTCCGGGCGGCCCGGGTGATCGTGGACATCGGCATGCACCTGGAGCTGGAGATCCCGAAGGACAACCCGTTCGGCTTCCACCCGGGCGAGCGCTGGACCCCGGAGCTGGGTTGGGAGTTCATGCGGGCGCACTGCCGGGTGCCGGACGAGAACCTGCGCTTCGAGCTGAACCGTTACCTCGGCTGGCCGGGTCAGGCCCCGTCGTACAAGGTGGGCGAGCGGATCTGGCTCCAGGCCCGCGAGGACGCGAAGGCCCGCAAGGGCGCCGACTTCGACCTCAAGGAGTTCCACCGCCAGGCGCTCGACCTCGGCTCGCTCGGCCTCGACCCGCTGCGCAAGGCGCTGGCCCGGCTCTGAGCTGTCGGGACCGGGGGCGGGCGGGACGGCCCGCCCCCGGTCACCGGTGGTGGTGGGACGGAGGTCAGGGAACGCTGAGCTCCAGCGAGGGCCGGGCGGTCAGCGTGTCGGACTCCACGAAGGCCAGGTCGATCACCGGGCTGGTGAAGGTGATCGGGATCGGCGAGGTGATCGGGATGCCGTCGGGGAACGGCAGGTCCGGGGTCAGGGTGATCTTGATGCCGAGCAGCCGGCCGACGAAGCGGGTGGCGTAGAACGACACGTCGCCCTGCACGGTCAGCCGGTCCGTGACGTACTGCTGGGCGCGGTCCGCCGGCCCGTCCGCCACCAGCTTGAAGTCGTCGGTGACCGCCTTGCGCATGCTGAACTTCAGCGCCTTGAGCGTCCCGTTCGCGGTCGGCAGGTCGACGATCCCCTCGAACCGCAGACCCGTCATGGTGACCTTGGAGCCGGTCAGCTTGGACGGCTTCTGCGCCACCCTCGGCTGCCCCGGCTCGGCGGCGATCCTCGGCATCAGCTCGCCCGCCTGGACGGTCCCGGGCCGGGTCGGCTTCGGCTTCGGGCAGGTGCCGGCGCGACGCGACGGCGTGCCGGTCGGCGTCGGCGTGCCGGTGGCGGTCGGGGTCGCGGCCGGCGTCGCGCTCGGCGTCGGGCTGGCCGACGGCGTCGCGGCGGGCTCGTTCCCCCCACCGGTCAGCAGGTCGCCGATGCCGCGGAGGAGATCGGTGATCAGGTTGCCGTCCGAGGTGGACTCGGGGGACGGGCTCGGGCTGGCCGACGGCGTCGAGGTACCCCGCCCCGCCGGGGCCGGCGGCGCGGACGCCTTGCCGGTCGGGGCGGACGCCTTGCCGGTCGGGGCGGACGCCTTGCCGGGCGGCGTCGGGCAGGCGGTCGAGGTCGGAGCGGCCGGCGTCGGCGGCGCGGCCCGCACAGGCGGCGGCTGGGTGACCGTCAGCCCACCGGCGGAGAGGCCGAGCACGACCAGCACCACCGCGAAGTACCGGGGATCCCGCGAGCCGCCCGGCGACCCGGTCGGGCCGGGGCCGGTGTGGGCGTCGCCGTCCGGGGGGTGACCGGGCCCGCCGTGCTCCTGCGGCGCGTAGCCGGGGGACGGGACCGGCCCCCGCTGCCGGGGGATGCCCCGCTCGTCGACCGGCAGCAGTTCGTCCTCCAACGTCGGGTCGTCCGGCCCGACGAGGGCCGGTGCGGGCGCCGCCGCGACCGCATCGGAGGCCGGGTCGGCAGGGGCGGGCCGGGCGATGGGCGTCCAGGCGAAACCGAGGGCGGCGCCGAGGATGCCGAGCAGCAGACCGACGAAGAAGCCGCCCAGGTTGAGGCCGATCAGCGAGTAGACCGCGGTGACCGCGGCGACGATCGAGTAGAACGGCCGCTGGGCCGGGCTGAACCAGAGCAGCAGTCCGCAGGTCACCAGGATGATCGGGATCAGCAGGGAGTAGAGCCCGGTGGATCCGCTGCTGAAACTCAGGCCGTTGAGCGTCATCCGGGTGGAGGCGAACATCTCCACGCCGGCCAGCGCGGTGAACAGGCCGCCCCAGAACGGCCGGCTGAGCCGCCAGCGACGGAAGGCCCGCCACAACTCGCCGGGGCCGCCGGGGCGGGCGTGTTGCGGATCAGGGGTTGTCACGTACTCCTCCTGAGCGGAGCTGAGGGATGAGGGACGGAGCCCGGGCCCGCGGCGGGTGAGCGCCGCGGGCCTCGGCTCAGCTCAGAAGCACTCCTTCGCGTCCGCCCCGATGTTGACCTTCAGGCGCAGGCCGACCAGGGTGAACGTGGAGGCGGTGGTGTAGCGGGACACCTGCTGGAGGTCGCGGATGGTGACCCGGTCCGCGTTCTGGCCGAAGGAGCCGGCCTCCGCCGTCGCGTTCAGCTCGGAGGCGTCCCGGCCGATCTTGATGTTGGTGAAGGTCGCGTTGCCCTCCAGGCTGTCCATGGCGATGAACAGGTCCTTGGCCCTCGCCGGCTCCTTGCCCTCACCGGCGTGGATGGTGAGCACCACCGGGATGCCCTTGGCGCGCACCGACTGGCAGAGCTTGTAGAGCTCGGCGCTCTCGATCTCGGCGAGGGCGATCGGGTGGACGGTGCCGCCCTTCTCCCGCACCTTGCCGCCGTACTGCTTGAAGCCGTCACCCTCCAGCCGCTCGGCGGCGATCTTGAAGGTCTGGCCGGAGACGGTGATGTCGGACGCGATCGCGCCGTTCTGCATGCCGAACAGGATGGCGCCGACGGCTGCGGTCGCCGGCACCATCATCGCGGCGAAACGCCGCCACCGGGTACGCCCCGGTCTGTAGATCCGATCCTGCACGGATTCCTCCTCGGTGGGGGCGGTGCTCTTCGGGGTGGGCCGGTCGGCTGGTGCGCGCCCCGTGCCGGACGGTGACACCTGTTACCGGCGAGTAACGAACGTGCGCCTGATGGTGCACCCAGTGAGGCGTGGGTCACAAGACCCCACTTACGGTTCCGTAGGTTACCGACGGCCCCGACACCCCCCGATCTCACGCTGAGTACAACAAGCCGCCGCACGAACCCCGGGATCAACCCTTCAAATAGGGCAATCCACTCGACGTCCAGTCACCGTCGGCATGCAAACCATCGACGCATCACGATTCAATAACAAGCGCCCGGGGTGACCGTGGAAACGCGAAGGGCGGGTCGGCACAAGCCGCCCCGCCCTTCGGTGACCCTGCCTCAGGTCAGCGCTTCTCCGCCTCGTCGTCGGCCACCCGCTGGGTCGGCACGGTCGGCTCGTCGTCGCCCGTCCGCTGGGTCGGGACGGTCGGCTCGTCGTCCGACTTCCAGTTCGTCGAGGCCGGCGGGATCTCGTCGCTCAACGGACCACCCGGACGGTCGACCGCGGGCTGCTCGGCGGTCGGCCGCTCCTCCTCCACGACCGGCTCCTCGTGCCGGGTGGGCGCGTCGACCGCGGCCGGGGCCGGCGCGGCGGCCGCCCGGTGCCGCGCCTCGCCGGCGACGGCGGGGGCACCCCGCCGGGCCACCAGCAGGCCGACGGCCAGCAGCAGCAGACCCAGCACGGCCAGGCCCACCGGCACGTAGACGCTGAGCAGCTGGAGCTTGCCCCGGCTGTCCTTCGCCCGGTCCACCGACGCCTTGATGGTCGCCTCGTTGTAGGCGAAGTCGGCGTCCAGCAGCGTGACCGGTGCGCCGACGTTCGGCGTGAGCACCTTCTTCTGCACCTCGCGGACCTTCAGGAACGACCCGGTCACCGGGTCCACCCAGACGGTGCGCTGGTTGCTGTAGACGACGGTGCCCTGCGTCGCCCCCGGCGCCGCCAGGGCGCCGACCAGCAGCCCGACCCGTTCCGCGGCGAGGTTCAGCGTCTCGTCCGTGATCACCTGCTCGAAGCGGTACGCCTCGACGCCCTCGATGTTCTCCGTACCGGCGAACTTGGCCGGCCGGACCGCCCGCAGGTCGCGGTCGAAGATCTCGTAGTCCCGCTTCTCGGTGTTGAACGGGAACTTGTACATCTGGCCCTTGAAGGCGACCGGGTCCTGCTCGCCGGCGTCGTCCAGCCAGGCCTGCTTCCACTCCACCGCCGCGCCGGATACCCGGTCCAGGGCGAGCTTGGCGCCGTACGCGCTGACCAGTTCCTTGTTGTCGGTCCGGTCCACGGTCTGGCCGACCTGCCAGACCACGGCCCTGCCGTCGAGGTCACCGTCGAGCTTCGCGGTGTCCTTCTTCGACGGGGTGACCAGCACGGTCGACCTGAGGTCGCCGTCGTTGACCTTGATGGACCCGTTGTTGATCTGGAGGAACTTCGCGTTGCTGGCTTCCGCCACCGACGTCGAAGGTTCCAGGTCGTACGGGAGCTTGGTCAACGCGGGGGCGACGACGAACACCAGCCCGGCGGCCAGCGCCAGGAGCAGTACGCCAATCCCGAACAGCACGGCACCAACGGCGCGGTGCTTCATGTTTCCTCCCTGGAGGAGCTCAATTTCGTCGTTGTCGATCGGTGAGATGGCCGCGAGGTTACTACCTGGTCACATGGCGACGCGACCCCCGGTCAGCTCTTGTTTTTCCGCCGCAGCCGGTTCTTCCCGCGTACCGACGGCTGCCGGCGGGGCACCTTCCGGCTGCCCGCCGGCCCGCCGCAGCACCAGCACGAAGTTCCACGAGGCGACCTCCCGGACCCCCGGCACCCGCACCACCCACCGCGCCCACCAGGGGTGGTAGCGGGGCAGCGCGTCGAGCACCTCGACCTGCCGGTTGCCCCGGGCCCAGCGCAGCGCGTCGGCGACGGAGACCGGGAAGAGCGTCTCCCGGTAACGGTTCTTCGGCGGGTGGCCCATCCGGCGCTCGTACCGCCGGCGGGCCCGCTCGCCGCCCAGCCAGTGCCAGGGTGCCGTCTCGTGCCCACCCCAGGGCGAGAGCCACGGGGTGAACGAGACGAACAGGACGCCCCCGGGTGCGGTCACCCGGGCCATCTCGTCCAGCATCCGGTGCGGCTCCGAGACGTGTTCCAGGACGTTCGACGAGAAGCAGACGTCCACGCTGCCGGTGCGCACCGGCAGCGCCGTACCGCTGCCCCGGAGCATCCCCTCGGCCGAGTCCGCCGCGGAGAAGTCCCCGACGTCCGGGTCCAGCCCGACGTAGTACGCGCCGGCCCCGCGGAAGGCCGCCGCGAAGTAGCCGGGACCACCGCCCACGTCCAGCACGGTCCGGCCGGCCAGCCCGGTGTAGCCGGAGACCTGGCGTACCGAGTCGTCGGCCAGCAGGCCGTAGAAGCGGTCGGGGTCGGTCTGCTCCACCAGGAACGCCTTGAACAGGGCCACCGAGCGACCCAGGGTGGCGAACCGGCGGCGGGCCGCCCGCCCCTGCTCTGCGGTCATCGCACTTCCGTCCCGTCCTCGTCCTCACCGGTGCCCGGCCGGGCGCCGGCCACCGGGCTCGTCACGCTCTCGGACGGATCATCGTCCACCCGCGACGGATCCGGCTCCGCACGGGGTGGGTCGACGTCCACCGCGGGTGGCTCGGCCGCGTCGACGGGGGTGCCGGGGACGGGCACCACCGCCGCGACCACCGCGCCGATCGCCACCAGCATCCCGGCCTGCACCCAGGTCCCGTACGCCCACTCCTGGCCGAGACCGCGCAGCCGGCCCGCGACCGCGGTGACCGTGGCCACCGCCAGCCCGCCGAAGACCACCACCGGCAGCGCCCGGCGGGCGAACTGGCGCAGCAGCATCGCGGCGATCACGATCGCCACCGGCAGCACCCCGCCCAGCGCGGCGAGCAGCACCACCAGCAGGGTGCCGATCAGCCAGGGCGGCCCCTCGGCCGGGATCGCCGCCCCGTCCTCCGGTCGGCGGCGCAGCGGCCAGGCGGCGAGCACCAGCACGCCGAGCGCCGCCGCCGCGCCGCCGGCCAGGCCGCCCCGGTAGGCGCGGTCCGGGCCGAACTCCAGCCGGACCTCACCGCCCGCGCCCGCCGGCAGCACCCACGCCTGCTGCCAGCCGTCGACCCGGGTCGCCGGTAACGCCCGTCCGTCCAGCGTCGCCGTCCAGCCGGCGTTCGCGTTCTCGGGTACGACCAGCAGCGCGCGCTCGCCCGCGCCGACCCGTACCCGGCGCTGCGTCGGCGCCCAGTCCCGCACCGTCACCTCCCGGTGCCGGGGCGCGGCGGTCGTCGCGCCGGTGGGCCGCAGGGTGGCGTCCTGCACCACGAACCCGGCCGAGGGCGAGGTGGCCAGGCGGTGACCGCCGGCGGGCAGGTCCACCACCGCCCCGGTGTCGCCGCAGAGGGTGACCGGCATCGGCCGGCCGGCGACCGCGTCGGCGACGGTGCCGGTGACCGCCGTGTCGTACCGGAAGCCGTCCAGCTCGACCATGGGGCCGGCGCCGCAGGGGGCGGTGAGCGGGACGTCCGGCCGCACCGGCCGGATCAGGCCGGCCAGGCCGGGGATCTCCACCTCGGCGATGCCGACGGTCGCCGTCCAGCCGTTGCCGCGCCGGTCGGCGATCCGGTCGGCCGTCCCGCGCACCACGATCTCCACCCGGTCGGTGCGCACCTTGGCGATGCGGACCAGCCCGTCCGCGCCGACCGGCACCACCTGGGTCCGGCCGCCGGCGCGCACCTCGACCTGGGTGGGCAGCGAGCCGACCGGCAGCTCCGCCGGGCGCAGTCGCAGCCGGTCGATCCGGCGCTGCCCCGACCAGCTCAGGGTGAGCGCGGGACGCAGGTCGCCGACGTCGGCGAGCCAGGCCGTCCCGGGGTCGCCGTCGACCGCCGCCCACCCGGCCACCGCGACGTCCCCCGCCAGGTACGACGAGGCGGCGGCGGTCACCCGCGTCCCGGCCGGTCGCAGCGCGCCACCCGGTCGGGCCACCGCCGTGAGCGTCAACTGGTACGTCCCCGGGCTCGTGCTGCGGAACAGCCGGTCCACCCCGAGCGGTTCCTCGCCGACCCGGGCCAGGAAGCGGTCGCACCGGATGACCGTGCCGGCCGCCCGGATGCCGTTCTGCCCGCCCGCGTCGGAGCCGACCGGGACGGAGCGGGACGGGGAGGTGGGTGCGGGGGCGGGGAAGCACGCGGGCCGGTTGGCCGACCCCCGGCTGAACGACCAGGAGACCGGGCCGCTGACCGCCGTGGGCAGGTCGGTCGGCACCCGCAGCGCCCGCCGGGGCGTGATCTCCGGGAGGGACAGTTCGCGGACGCCCACCCCACCGTCGAGCCGGCCCCCGGCCACCGCCAGCACGGTGATCCGGACCTTGCTGGTGGCACCGGGCAGCGTGTAGTACGTCTGCGCGCCCAGCCCGGGGGCGACGTCGTGGTCGACCGCTCCCCGGTCGGTGCTGATCCGGAACCGGGTCACCGGCCAGCCGACCCCGAGGTCGTCGACGAAGGAGAGCGAGACCCGCTGGACCTCGCGCGGGGTGTCCAGGTCGAGCTGGAGCCACTGCCCGACCGGCCCGGCCAGCGGCGCCGAACGCCAGGAGGTGCCGGCGTCCCCGTCGACCGCCGCGAACGGCAGGTGGGACGGGTCGGCGGGGGCCAGGTTGTCGACGAAGCTGGCCGCCGTGGAGGCGGTGACCTCGCGGATCCCCTGGTACGTGGCGAGGGTCTGGTGCCGGCGGCCGGAGAACGGCAGCAGGTCCAGCGCGACCCGCCCCTGCCGGCTCGCCTCGGCCGCGGTCAGCGTCTGGCTGAGGTTGTCGCGTACCCGGCCGATGTCCCGTTCCCGGCGGCGCAGCCCGTCGGTGACGATCCACCGGTCTCCGGTGGCCTCGACCGTCGCGTCGTCGGGCCGGTCGCCGGCGAGCACCACCGGGCGGTCCCGCTCCACCAGGCCCTGCTCCAGCAGCGGCAGCAGCGACTCCGGGCCGCCGCTGACCGTGGGCACGTCGGCGGTGAGCACCGCCGAGGCGAGCGGCACCGCACGGTCCACCTCGTAGATCTCGACGGCCGGCAGCGGACCGGCGTCGTCGTCGACCGGGCTGCCCGGCGCCCGCTCCACCGCGCCGGTGGTGCCGAAGGTGGCCACCCGGGCGATCCCCGGCGAGCCGGCCAGCGCGCGGCGCAGCACCGCCACCGGCGGCGCGTCCACCTGGGTCCGGTCGATGTCGTTGCGCAGCAGCAGGTGGCGGAAGCCGGAGCGGGCCAGGAAGTCGGCCAGCCCGGCGGAGCCACGCCCGTTGGCGAGGACGGTCTCGACGGTGTCCATCATCCGGGTGTTGCCGGCGGAGCCGAGCGGGATCTGGTGGCGTACCGCCCAGGGCGCCCCGGCCAGCGACTGCAACGGCTCGTCGACGGTGCGTCCCCAGTCGTACTGGCCGAAGCCGGAGCCCGGCACCACCAGGGTCCGGGCCAGGGCGTCCCGGTCGGCCAGGTAGGTGGCCGCGGCCCGCCAGTGCGGCGGCAGGTCCGACCAGCCGGGGCCGGGCCGCAGGAGACCCGTCCAGGCCGGCGCGGCGGCACCGACGACCAGCAGGAACACCGGTACGAACACCACCGGCCGCAGCCGCAGCCCGAGCCGGCGCCGGCGGGTGGCGGTGTGCAGCCGGGTGACCCAGGCGTCCACCCCGTGCGCGAAGCCGAGCATCAGCGGCAGTCGCAGCACCGGCTCCAGCTTGTGCACGTTGCGGAACGGGGCCAGCGGGCCGTCGAGCAGGTCCCGGACCAGTCCGGACAGCGGGCTGTCCAGGCTGCCGACGTAGCCCATGGTGAGCAGGGTCAGCCCGGTCAGGAAACCGAGCACCAGGAAGCGCCGCTCCGGCAGCAGGTTGCCGGCCAGGCCGGCCAGGCCGACCAGCGCCACCACCGCGGTCAGCGCCATCAGCACCGGGTGGTCGATCAGCAGCCACCCCGCCGGCCACCACGGGTCGCCCTGGACGATGTACGCCACCCACTGGTTGGTGCCGCGGACCGCCTGGAAGAGCGAGGCGACCGCGGTGGTCGTGGTGGACGACTCGATGTAGTCGAGGAACGGCAGGCTGTACTGGCCGAGCAGCAGCAGCGGGACGATCCACCACAGGCAGACCCCGACCACGCAGAGGCACCACCACGCGACCAGCCGCCGGTGCTGGCGGTCCCAGCGGCGGGAGAGCAGCCACACCCCGGGCAGCACCAGCGCGAGCAGCACCACTGCGGCGTTGATCCCGCCCATCCCGAGCACGGCCAGCGCGGAGAGTGCGGCGGCCCGGCGCGGGGAGCCGATGCGGTTCACCCGGACCAGCGGCAGCAGCACCCAGGGCAGCATCGCGGCGGAGAGGATCTCCGAGGAGAGCGCGCCGATCTCGGTGAGCATCCGGGGCGCGAGCGCGTAGCCGAGCGCGGCGGCGTACCGGGTGGGCTCGGTGCCGATCCGCATGGTGCGGGCCAGCAGCAGCAGGCCGTAGAACGCGGCGCAGAACAGCAGCGCGCACCAGAGCCGCTGGGTGATCCACGGCGGCACGCCGAGCAGCTGCCCGGCGGCGAAGAACGGGCCCATCGGGAAGAGATAGCCGTACGCCTGGTTCTGCAGCTCGCCGGAGGTGGCCTCCGGGTTCCACAGGTGCAGCGCCCGGGCCAGGAAGTGCACCGGGTTCGCGGCGAGGTCGAGCTTGGTGTCGAAGGTGATCTGGCCGGGGCGCTGGGCGAACGCGACGGCGGTGAGCAGCAGCAGGCAGAGCGCGGTGGCGGGGGCCTCCCGGACCGGCCGGGCCAACCGGCTCGCCACCCGCACCGGCAGCGTCGTGGTCACCGTCGGCACTCCGGCGGCAGGCAGCTCAGGTCGGCCAGCGCGGAGAAGAAGATCTGCCGCATCCCCTTCGGCTGGGCGGTGCGGAACACCTGACCGCCGGTGACCTTCGCGATCGCGTTCAGCTCGTCCGGGTCGACGTCCGGGCCGAGCCCGATGAAGACGACCGGCAGCGGCCGGCGCGGGTCCTGGAGGGCCTTCAACTCGGTGAGGAACTTGCCCCGGCCGATGCTGTCGGTGTCCTCGTTGCGACCGTCGGTCATCACCAGCACCAGGTTGATCCGTCCGGGGGTCCAGTGCCGCCGGGCGTCCCGGTACGCGGCGAGCGTGGTGTCGTAGAGCCCGGTGCCGCCCTTCGGCTTCACCTTGACCTCAGCCAGCCGCTGGGCCACCGCGGCCCGCTGGGCGCGCAACGGCCGGACGGGGAGGATCTCCCGGTAGTCCCGGTCGCCGTCCACCTTCGTGGCGAAGACCCAGATGCCCAGCTCGCTGTTGTCCAGCAGCAGCCCGGCGCCCTCCCGGGCGGCGGCGAGGGTGGCGTCGAGCCGGGTGCCGCCACCGGGCACCCGGGCGGCCATCGACCCGGAGATGTCCAGCACGGTGAGGATCCGGGCGCTGCGCTGCACACCGCTCCACCCGGTCAGCGCCTCGGTGACGGTCTCCTCGCCGGGCAGCGGCACCGGCTCACGTACGTCCGGGCTGAGCCGGCGGTCCCGCGGCACCGCCGGCGGGTAGCCGGCCGCGGTGCGGAAGCCGTACCCGGTCAGCACCTCCCGGGAGGCGCTGGCGAGCAGGTCGGTGAGGAAGCCCGCCGCCGCGTCGCGGACCGCGTCCCGGGCGGCCGGCAGCACCACGTACGGCAGGTCGAGGGAGGGGACGGCGACCTCCGGGTACGCGGCGACGAGCTTGTCCGCGCCGGCCAGCGCGTTGTGCCCGAGCACCGCCTGCTCGGTGGTGGCCACCGCCTCCGCCTTGCCGGGGAGCCCGCCGGACGGGGGCAGCGCGGCGGCCGTACCGCCGGGGCTGAAGGTCCGGCCGGCCAGCCGGCGCAGCGTCCCCGCCACCGCGCCGCCCGGGTCACGTTCCCCGGCGGCCAGCGCGCGGACGCCGAGCAGCGCGCCCACCCCGGCGGGGTCGACGGCCGGGTCGGGCAGCCCCACCTTGACCTTGGTGGCCTTCGGCCCGATCAACGATTTCCAGGTCGGTGGCCGGCGCGGCCAGCCGGACCGGCGGGCCACCGGCTCGGTCACCGCCAGCACGACCGGGGTGCTGGCGACCGAAGTGCCCTGGCCGGGCACCTCGAAGGCGCCGGCCGCGCGGGCGCGGCGCAGCCAGAACGTCGACTCCGGCAGCCAGGCGTCCGCCGCGTCGACGCCGTTGGCCAGCTCGGCGGCGACCGCGTCGGACTCCCGCGACTCGACCGCGATGGAGACGCAGGGCTGCCGGCCGACGGCGGCGCGGGCGATCCGGTCCACCGCCGGGGCGACCACCGGGGCGGCGGCCACCCGCAGGCGTACCTGCCCGGTGCAGCTCGGCGCGGTGCGCTCGTCGCGCAGCCAGGCGTACCCGCCCCAGCCGACCAGCAGCAGCACCAGGGCGGCACTGAGCAGCACCACCGGCGATCGCCGGGTGAGGGACCGCACCGACACGTCGCGCACCACGGCCGCCTCCCCTCTCGTCGTTCGCCCGTCGGCATCGACCTGCCGCAGGTCACGGGTGTCGCGGGCGGTCCGGCCGGTGTGTCCACCGGCCCCGCATGGTTCCGCGCTGACACACCCTGCCAAGCTTTCGGGTCCCCGGCAAACCCCCGTCCGCGGAGCTTTATCCGATCGTCGCTGCCGACACGACCCATTGCGTACGCGGGCCGCGCCGCCCTAGGGTGGCGCGATCGTGCCGCTTACTGACCGGTAGGAGCAGCGTGGACGACTCCAGCAGCACCACCGCTCGCCACGTGCTGTTCCTCAACTGGCGCGACACCGCCAACCCCGAGGGCGGCGGCTCGGAGGTGTACATCGAGCGGATCGCCGCCGAACTGGTCGCGGCCGGTCACCGGGTGACGCTGCTCTGCGCCGCCCACGCCGACGGCGCGCCGGAGGAGACCAACTCCGACGGCGTGCGGGTGCTGCGCCGCGGCTCCCGGCACACCGTGTACGCCCGCGCGGCGCTGACCTACCTGGCCGGCCGGTTGGGGCTGGGCCCGCTGGGCCGGCGTCGGCTGGGCCTGCCCGACCTGGTGGTGGACGTCTGCAACGGGGTGCCCTTCTTCTCCCCGCTCTACGCCGGCCGGCCGGTGCTCGCCCTGGTGCACCACGTGCACCGGGAGCAGTGGCCGGTGGTCTTCGGCGCGGTGATGTGCCGGTTGGGCTGGTGGATCGAGTCGTGGTTGGCGGTGCGCCTCTACCGCCGTTGCCGCTACGTCACGGTCTCCGAGGCGAGCCGCGCGGAGCTGGCCCAGCTGGGGGTGGACGCCACCCGGATCGAGGTGGTGCCGAACGGCACCCCGCCGGTGACCGGCCCGGCGCTGCCCCGCACCGACCACCCGTCGTTGCTGGTGCTGGGCCGGCTGGTCCCGCACAAGCGGGTGGAGATCGCGCTACGTACGGTCGCCGAGCTGTCCGCGGAGCTGCCCGACCTGGAGCTGGTGGTGGCCGGTCAGGGGTGGTGGGAGGCGCCGTTGCGGGAGCTCAGCGACGCCCTGGGCATCTCCGACCGGGTGCGCTTCACCGGTTTCATCAGCGAGCAGAAGAAACACGAGGTGCTCTCCTCCTCCTGGCTGGCCCTCACCCCGTCGCTGAAGGAGGGCTGGGGCCTGACCATCGTGGAGGCCGCCGCCCGGAGCACCCCGACGATCGCGTTCCGCTACGCCGGGGGCGTCGCCGAGGCGATGGTCGACACCGAGACCGGCCTGCTGGTCGACGACGAAGCGGAGTTCACCGCCCGGGTGCGGGAACTGCTCGCCGACGACGTGCGCCGCAAGGCGATGGGCGAGGCGGCGCTGGCGCACGCGGCCCGTTTCACCTGGACGGCGACCGGGGCGCGCTTCGCCGAGTTGGTCGGCCGGCTGACCGCCGCCCGCCGGTAGGCCCACCGCCGCCGGGCGGGGGCGCGACGCCCGACGGTGGATACGCGACCGGGGCGCCCGCGGTCAGCGGACGCCCCGGTCGACGGTGGTTCAGCGCGTGCCGTACAGAGTGCTCTCGGAGCCCTGCTCACTCACCGAAGTGCTGTTGAGCGCCTCCTGGGCGGACGGACTGAGCGCATTCGCCAGACCGACGGCGCCGAGCAGGCCGAGCACGACCCCGAGTACCCCGACGGCGACGAACGCGGGCAGGTTCCTCATCCACCTTCTCCTTCCGCGGGACTCGCGTCCCGGGACGCTACCACGCGCCGGAGCACCCGCGCAGTGCCCGAAAAACCGATGGCCACGACCACCGTTCCGGCCACCAGGTGGGCCCACCCGACCGGGCCGGGACCGGGCTGCGGCGCGGGGGCCACCCAGGCCGGATTCTCGTAGAGGGACAGCTCCGGTCCGGCGTGCGCCAGCCGCAGCCCGGCCAGCGCCGTCACCGGCACCGGCGGCCCCGCCGCCCGCTGCACCAGCACCCAACGCACGGCGGTGCCGGCCACCGGACGACCGGCGGCGAGCAGCTCGCGCACCCGGGCCGCGCGCGGGTCCTCCCCGCCGACGGCGACGTCCCCCACCCGCAGGGTGTCGTCGATCAGCACCGGCGCGGCCAGATAGCGGGGGGCCGGGTCGATCACCACCCGCCCGTCGTTCCAGGCGTACCGCTGGTACTCCTGGAACGGCAGCGAGACCACCTCCCCCGGCCGGTCGGCCACCTGCCGCGCCACCACCGCCCAGTCCGCCGGGTAGCGGACCGGGGTCAGCCGGCCCAGCGCCCCGAAGGCCAGGTCGGGCAGGAGCGCGACCGGCAGCAGCGCCGCGCCGACCAGCAGCACCCCGCCGGTGGTCCGGTCGAACCGCGCGGCCAGCCGGTCGGCGAGCCGTTCCGCGCCGAGCGCCCCGGCCACCGCCAGCGCCAACGCGTACGGGACGAGCAGCTTCTGACCGTCGCGGACGAGCCCTCCCCCGGGCGCGGTGTCGACCAGCCAGCCGAGCAGCGCGGCCCCACCGGGCAGCACGCCGAGCGCCGCCACCAGCCACGACCCGACGGCCAGCAGCCCGAACCGCCCGACCGCGCCCGCCGGCCAGCGCCGGCGCAGCAGGGGCACGCCGTACCCGGCGAGGAGCAGCAGCAGCGCGGTGGCCAGCGGCACCACGGCGACCTGGCGGGACACCGGCACGGTCAGGGCGTTCCAGATCCCGCCGGTGCCGGCCAGCGCGACCAGCGACCCGCCCCAGTTCTCGGCGCGGGCGGCGAACGCCGGCACCCCGGCCGGGTCGGAGCGGCCGCCGGTGGCGCTGCCCAACCCGGCCACCAGCCACGGCGCGTTCAGCAGCACCGTCGCCGCGACCGCCGTTCCGGCCCGCCGGAGCGCCCCCGCATACCGGCCGGGCAGCAGCACCAGCACCGCCACGAGGGCGATCAGCCCGCCGGTCGGGGTGATCGCGGAGACGGCGGCGGCCAGCAGCAGCCGGGGCAGCGCCCCGGGCCGGGCCGCGCGCACCCCCAGCGCCGCCGCCACCAGCCAGGGCAGCATCGCGTACGCCAGCAGCAGCCCCCACTGCCCGATCAGCAGCCGCTCGGCCAGGTACGGCGTCCAGGCGTAGCCGAGCGCGGCGACCACTCGGACGGCGGTCCGGTCGGTGGGCACCAGCCGGGCGGCGCCGAGCACGGCCAGCCAGAGGATCGCCGCCAGCACCAGCCGTTGCAGCAGCCAGCCGGGCATCAGCTGGGTGGCGAGCGCGACCACCGCGTCCTGCGGCACCGCCCGGGGCAGCGCCGAGGCCGGAGCGATCAGCTCCCAGCTCAGCGCCGACCGGGGCACGAAGACCATGTCGTAGCGGAGCACGTACCCGGGCAGCGCGAGCGGCGCGAGCACCACCGCCGTCACGGCGGCGGCCACGCCGTGCGGCACCAGCCGTTCCCGCATTCCTCGACCTCACCTGCCTGCCGGGCGCGACCCGGGCCGCGCTGGTGTGGCGGCCACTGTACGCGGCGTCCAGCCGGCCCGGGCCACCCGCGAACCACCCGTTGACCTGATGGGACGTCCGCCGACCGGTGTGGCAGTCTTCCCGCCATGGCATCGACCGGCGCTACCCCCACCACCGACCGGAGCGGCCTCCTCGGCGGCTGGACCCGGGTCCACCCGGTCCGGGCGGTGGCCGTGGCGATGATCCTGGTCAGTCTGGTCTGGCGGGCCCAGCTCGCGTCCCGCGGTCACCTCGCGGTCGACGACTGGGTGCTGATCGCCCGCGCCGCGGAGTCCGACCTGACCCCGGGCTTCCTGCTGACCCTCTACAACAACCACTTCATGCCGGCGGCCCTGCTGGTCACCTGGCTGGTGACCCGCGCCGCCGGCATCGCCTACTGGCCGTACGTGCTGCTGCTCACCGCCGCCCAGGCGGTGCTGGCGATCAGCTTCGCCCGGCTGCTGCGCACCCTGGTCCGCCCCGGCTGGGCGCTGCTGGTGCCGCTGGCGGTGTTCCTGTTCAGCCCGCTCACCCTGGAGGCCACCTCCTGGTGGGCGGTCGGGGTGAACATGCTGCCGATGCAGATCGCCATGGTGCTCGCCATCGGCGCCCAGCTCCGGTACGTCCGCACCGGCCGGCGGCGGCACCTGGCGACGCTGGCCCTGGCGGTGCTGTTCGGGCTGCTCTTCTTCGAGAAGGCGCTGCTGGTGGTGCCGCTGGTCTTCCTGTTCACCGCGTTCCTCCTCGTCGGTGGCCCGCCGGTACGCGCGGTGCTGACCACGGTCCGCCGCTACTGGCCGTCGTGGCTGGTGCTGACCGTGCTCTCGCTGGGCTTCCTCGCCCTCTACGGATCCCGGGCGGAGTCGTCGGTGCGCCGGCCGGACTCGCTGGGCGAGGTGTTCTCGTTCCTGTGGCAGCTGCTCGGCTCCACCGTCGTGCCCGGTCTGCTCGGCGGGCCGTGGCGCTGGCTGCCGGCCGGCGACGGCGCGCCGGTGACCGCCCCGCCGGAGCTGGGCCGCTGGGTCGCCTGGGCGGCCTTCCTGGTGCTGGTGGTGGTGACCGTACGGCTGCGCCGGGTCGCCGGGCGGGCCTGGCTGCTGCTGGCCTCGTACCTGACCCTGGTGACCGCGCTGCTGGGCGCCACCCGGCTCGGCTCGATCTACAGCGACGTCGCCGGGGCCGTCCCGCGCTACGTCAGCGACGTCGTGGTGGTGGCCGCGCTCTGCATCGGCGCAGCCCTGCTGGGGCTGCGGTCCGCGCCGGACCGCTTCGCGACCGCCGGGGCGGCGTCGCCCGACCGGGACGGTGACCGCCCGACGGGACCGGACGACGACACCCCGACGACCGGGGTGGCGGGAACGCCGGACGACGAGGCCCGGGAGCCGGCGGGCACCGCCGCCGGGGCGGCGGGCGACCCGAGGCGCGCGACGGACCCGGACCGGGCCACGGCGGGGACGAGCGCGGGAACCACCACCACCGCCGGGCAGCCGGCCGACGACCCGGCGGACACCGGCGACGAGCCCGCGCCGGTCGAGGCGCCCGCGCCACGGGTCACCGTCCCGGCCGCCGCCTACCGGGGCCACGGCGTCATCCACGCCGAGTACGACGACGACGAGCTCCCGGCGCCGGGCCGCCCCCAGGCGGCGCGGCCCTTCGACACCCCGCCCCAGCGCCCGTCGGCGTCGGCCACCGCGGCCGTACCCGCCCCGCCGGCCACCGGCGGACCGGAGCGGCCGGCCACCGGCGCACCCGGCCACCCGGGGACGCCAGCCGACGACCCGGAACACCGGCCCGTTCCGGTCGGCGCGCGGGGCGCCCTGCCGATCTTCGGTGACCGCGACCCGGACGACCCGCCGCCGCCCGCCGTGCTGGCACGCCACCGGGAGGCGGTCTCCGCCGGCCTGGCCCTCGCCCTGGTCGCCGGTGGTCTCGGCACCGCCTGGACGACGGCCCGGTTCGGTGACGAGTGGGCGGTGAAGAGCGGCCGGACCTACCTGGACACGGTCCGGGCGGAGCTGGCCGCCGCGCCCCCCGGCACGGTCTTCTTCGACCAGACGGTCCCGGGGGACGTGGTGCCGGCGCTCTCCGGCCCCTACAACCGCCAGTCGCACTTCTTCCGCGCCCTGCCCGACGGGCCGGTCTTCGTCACCGAGGCGGAGACGCCGTCGCTGCTCGACCGGACCGGCCGGATCACCCCGGTCACCATCAACGGCCCGACCGTGCAGCCCGGGCCCGAGCAGGCCTGCGGCTGGAAGGTCGCCGACGGCGAGACGGTGCGGATGCCGCTGAGCGGGCCCCGGGACGACTGGTTCTGGGTGGTCCGGATCGGCTACCTCAGCTCCGGCGACACCACCGCCACCTTCCGGCTGGGCGACACGGAGAAGCGGTTCCCGGTGAAGACCGGGCTGCACCAGATCTTCTTCGAGTTCACCGGCGGTGGGGACACCGCCGAGTTGAGCCTCGCCGACCCCGACGTCACCCTCTGCACCAACGAGGTCGCGGTCGGCACCCCGACCCCACAGCAGTGACCGGCCCGGACCCGGGCGGGCTCACTCCGGGCGGAAGAGCACCGAGTTGACGTACCGGGGGCGGGGCCAGAGGACCCGGCGGGCGAAGCTCTGCCCCACCCGGGCGATCGCCTCGCGCTGGTGCCGCCCGAGGTCGAAGTCGGCCAGCGGCACCCAGGTACGCCCCGGCAGCACGTACCCCCGGTAGCCCCAGCCGGTGAGCAGCTCCAGCAGCGGCTCGACCGGCTGGATCCGCTCCTCGACCTCGACGAGCAGCACCGGCCGGTCCCGGCGGATGGTCTCCGCGCCGCCGCGCAGCGCGGGCAGCTCGTGCCCCTCGATGTCGAGCTTGACGAAGCGCACGTCGGTGAGGCCGAGGGAGTCCAGGGTGATCCGTGGCACCCGCAACGGGTCACCCTGCCCGGGATCCTCCAGCGAGGAGGTGCCGACGATCGCGCCGCCGTCGGGGAGGTAGAGCTCGGCGGTGCCCTCGTGGTCGGAGACGGCGGCCTCGACCACCTCGACGGCGGGAAACGCGGTGCGCAGCTGCCGGGCCAGCGGGGGCGTCGGCTCGACGGAGACGACCCGGTCGGCGCGACGCAGCAGCCGGGCCGTCCACGGGCCGTACCAGGCGCCCACGTCGAGGGCGGTGCCGCCGCGCGGGACGAAGTCGGCCAGCCGGGCCAGCTCCGGCTCCACCCGGGGATAGACCAGCCGGATCCCGTCCGCCACCCACCGCTCGGGGAGCTTCGCGGCCAGCCCGGAGGTCGCTGCCGCGGTCACGTTCGTCGACGCCATGGGGCAGCACACTAGACCGTTCCCGGCGGCGGGGGCAGGGGTCACGGGTGCGGGGCTGACGAGCCGGTCGGTCGACCGGTACCGTCTCCTGGTTCGGGCCGGGGCGGTCCCGGCCGCACACCGGCCGCGGCGGGCACGGCCCGCGCCGGCAGAGCAGCGCAGCGCAGGCGACCCGGGGCGGCATGACACAGACGATCGGCAGGGATTCCGGCGCGGCCCGGCTCGGCGCCGCCGGCGCCGCCGTCACCGTGGCCACCACCCTGACCAACGCGCTCGCGTACCTGGTCCCGGTGCTGGGCGCCCGCCGGTTGGCCGCGGCGGAGCTGGGCGCGCTGGCCACCGTGCTGGCGCTGGCCGCGATCGCGGCCGTACCCGGCTTCGGCCTGCAGATCGCCGTCGCGGTGCACCGGGCGCGGCACGGCGCCACCCGCACCGGCCGGCTGGCACTGGTCACCGCCGCCCTCACCGCCGGGGCGACGGTGGTGGCGGCGCCCCTGCTGACCGTGCTGCTGCGGCTGCCGGTGGCGCTGACCCTGCTGCTCGCGGCGACCACGTTCGCCACCGTGCTGGCCGGCCGCTGGCTCGGTGAACTCCAGGGCGACCAGCGCTTCCTGCGCCTCGCCGCGGCGATGACCGTGCTCGCCGTCGGCCGGTACGGCGGTCTGGTCGCCGGCCTGGCGCTGGGCGGCGGCGCGGTCACCGCGCTGGCGCTCGCCGCGGTCACCGGCCTCCTCGCCCTGCCCGTGCTGGCCCGGCTCGCCGCCGGTGCCGGCGCCGCGCCGGACCCGGGCCCGCCGGGCGGCCGCGACCTGCGCCCCACCCACGTGATGACCGCGTGCGCGGCCACGCTGGCGATGCTCACCATCTCGTACGCGGACCTGATCCTGGCCCGGCAGCTGCTCCCGGCGGCCGGCTCCGGCGCGTACGCGGTCGGCGCGGTGCTCACCAAGGGGGCGCTCTGGGCGCCGCAGGTGGTGACCCTGCTGGTGCTGCCCCGGCTCGCCCGGGGTGACCGGCGGGCCCGCGCGTCGGGGCTGGCGCTGATCCTCGCCTGCGGGGCGGCACTGGTGACGGCCGCCACGCTCGGCGGGGAGCTGGCGTTCCGGCTGGCCGGGGGCGCCGACTACCTGCACCTGGCGGGCCAGGCCCCGCTCTTCGCCGCCACCGGGGCGCTCTACGCGGTGGTCTTCATGCTGGTCAACGACCGGGTGGCCAGCGGTGCCCGGTTCCCCGCCGCGCCGCTGTGGGTGGCCACCGCCGGCCTGACCGGTGCGGCCCTGCTGGTCGCCCCGCGCACGGTCGAGGGGGTCCTCGCCTGCGCCCTGGCCACCGCCGCGCTGACCGCCGCCGTGATGACCTGGCTGGCCTTCCGCCCCCGTCCCTGACCACCGGACCCGGCCGGCTCGCCCTCGCCTCGCGGGGGCGTCCCCGGGCCGGGACACCCCGACGCCGCGCCCCCGGCCGTCAGTCGGCGGCGGCGAGCCAGTCGCCGAGCAACTGGTGGTCGATCGAGTCGACCCGGCCCAGGGGCCGGCCGGCGGCGACCCGCTCACGCAGCTCGTCCCGGGTGAACCAGCGCGCCTCGAGCAGTTCCACGCCGTCGACCCGCACCTCCTCGGTGGCGGCGGTTGCCCGGAAGCCGACCATCAGCCCGGCCGGGAAGGGCCACGCCTGCGAGCCCTGGTACGCCAGTCCGGCGACGCTCACCCCGGCCTCCTCGGCCATCTCCCGCCGGACCGCGTCCTCCAGGCTCTCGCCCACCTCGACGAACCCGGCGAGCGTCGAGTACGCCCCCTCCGGCGCGCCGGCGTGCCGGGCCAGCAGGCAACGGTCCGGGCTGCCGGGCGCCTCCACCAGCACGATGACCGCCGGTTCGATCCGGGGGAAGATCAGCCGGCCGCAGCGCGGCGCCGCGCAGGCCCGCACGTGCCCACCGTCACGCGGCCGGGTGGCCGCCCCGCAGCTGCCGCAGTACCGCTGCTGACGGTGCCAGTGCAGCAGGCCCCGCGCGTACGCCTGCACCGCGGCCTCGGCCGGGCGGAGCCGGCTCACCAGCGCCCGTACGTCGGCCGTGCCGGCGGCGCCGGTGAGCGCCACGGCGTCGGCCTCGGCGCGCTCGGAGAGGTCCACGGCGAAGACCGGCGTCCCGTCCTCCAGGCCGAGGAGGACGGTCTCGTCGGCGGCGGCGAGCGCCCCGGCGGCGTCGGCCCCGGTGAGCCGTACGGGTGCCTGCGCGGCGGAGACCAGACAACGGTCCCGCCACAGGGGCAGCACCACCGCCGTCGGGTCGGTCAACCGCGCGGAGACCCACTCCGGGTCGGCGCGCAGCGCCCCGGCCCGGTCCAGCCAACCGCCCCCGTACGCCAGCACCCGATCGCTCACCCGGACACCGTGCCACGAACACTCCGGAAGCGCCGCACCGGACCCGACACGCGGGGGCGAGGATGGCCGAGCGCACGGTGTCGCCCGGACCGGGCGACGGCTACCGTAGGTGTCTCCCTGGGGGAGCAAGAACTCTGTGGTACATCCCGATCGAGGTGGCTGTGACCCTGTACGGCGACAAAAGTCTCTCCGACGACCGGCCAACGGTGCAGGTCACCGCGGTTTCCTGGCCGGGCGAGGACGAGCAGGCGGGCAAGTCCGCCGGCTCGGGCCGGGGTCCCGGGTCGTGGTCACGACGCGCCCGCGTCCTGCTCGCCGGCGTGCTGGCCGCCGTGGTGCTGGCCGGCGTCGGCGGCGCGGCGGCGTGGGCGTACGCCGGTGACGTGCCGCGCGGCACGACGGTGCTCGGCGCGGAGCTCGGCGGCCGGAGCCGGACCGAGGCGGCCCGGGAGCTCCGGACCGAGCTGGACCGGCGGTCCGCCACCCTGAACGCCCCGTTCACCGTCCTCGTCGGGGAGAAGGAGGCGCAGCTCACGCCGGCGGAGGTCGGGCTGGCGGTGGACGTGGACGCGACCGTGGCGGCGGCGGCCGAGGCGGAGGCGGGCCCGACGGGCCGGCTCTTCGGCTCCCGCGAGGTGAAGCCGGTGGTCACCGTCGACGCGGCCCGGCTCGACGCGAAGCTGCGCGAGATCGTCGGCAAGCAGGGCCGCGAGATGACCATGCCGGCGATCATCTTCACCGGCACCACCCCGAAGCCGGTCTACCCGAAGCCGAGCCTGGCGCTGGACCCGGAGCGCTCCACCGAGGTGGTCCGGGACGGCTGGCTGGCGGGGCAGCCGGTGACGGTGCCGCTGGTGGAGAAGCACCCGGCGACCACCCGTGAGGAGGTCGACCAGCTCGTCACCGAGCTGGCACGGCCGGCGGTGGCCGCCCCGGTCACCCTGAGCACCGACAAGGGTAAGGTCACCATCCCGCCCGCCGCGATCGCCCGCGGCCTGCGGTTCTCGGCCGACGACGCCGGCAAGCTCACCCCCCGGGTCGACGTCAAGCGGCTCCGCGCCGCCCTCGGCGACCGGCTGGCGGCGATCGAGGTGGCGCCGAAGGACGCCGGGCTGACGATCGCGGGCGGCAAGCCGAAGGTCGTACCGGGTCGTGCCGGTAAGCAGGTGGACTCCGCCGCGCTCGGCCGGGACCTGCTCGCCGTCCTGCCGAAGTCGGACGGGCGGACGGTCACCGCCACGCTCAAGACGGCCGAGCCGGAGCTGACCGAGGCGAAGCTGGCGGAGCTGGGCATCAAGGAGCGGGTCTCCACCTTCTCCACCCGCTTCCCCGGCGGGCTCTCCTCGCCGCGCAGCCAGAACATCATCCAGGCCGCCAAGGACGTGGACGGCACGATCGTCGAGCCGGGGAAGACCTTCTCGCTCAACGGGCACACCGGCGAGCGGGGCTACGACCAGGGCTACAAGGACGCCCCGGTGATCCTGGGCGGCAAGCTGGTGCCGGGCGTGGGTGGCGGCGTCTCGCAGTTCACCACGACGCTCTTCAACGCCAGCTACTACGCCGGCCTGGAGGACGTCGAGCACAAGCCGCACTCGTACTACTTCAGCCGGTACCCGGCGGTCATCGAGTCGACCATCTTCTGGCCGGACCTGGACTTCAAGTTCCGCAACAACACCCCGTACGGGGTCCTGATCGACACGTCGTACACCTCGAACACGATCACCGTGTCGATGTGGAGCACGAAGATCTACGACAGCGTGAAGACCGAGTACGGCCCCCGCCGCAACATCACCCAGCCGAAGACGGTCTACCTGGAGCCCGGCCCGAAGTGCATCGCCGCCGTGGGCAGTGAAGGCTTCACCCAGGACGCCTTCCGGGTGATCAAGAAGGACGGCAAGGTCGTCAAGCGGGAGAAGTTCACCTGGACCTACGACGCCGAGCCCAAGTTCATCTGCGGCCCCGAGCCGTCCTGACCCCGGGCACGAAGAAGCCCCGCCGGCTGGTCGCCGGCGGGGCTTTCCTTTTGGGTTACGACGTCAGGGTCGCGCCTCGGCCAGGCCCTGCCGTACGCCCTCGGCGTTCCGGTCGGTGCCGTAGACCGGTGTGTCCGGCTGTTGCCGCCAGCTTCCGTCCAGCGTCCCGGCGTCGACCGGGTCAAAGCCGAGCGAGTCGACCAGCTCCATCACCAGTTGCTTCGCGTCGGCGTCGTCGCCGGCCACGGGCAGTCCGATCCGGTCGGCCGAGCCGGCCGGGCGGCCGTTCTCCATCAGGTGCGCCGCCTGGATGTTGTTGAACGCCTTGACCACCCGGGCGCCCTTGAGGTGCTCGGCGGTCCAACGGCTGGAGCTGAGGCTGCGGTCCAGCAGCTCGGGGATGTCACCGTCGCGCTCGGGGTAGTAGTTGTTGGCGTCGACGACCAGCTTGCCGTCGAACAGTTCGGCGGGCAGCGCCGGCACGGCCAGCAGCGGGATCGCCACGATCACCACCTCGGCGTCGCGCACCGCCTGCTCCAGGGTGCCGGCGGTCGCGCCGGTCTCCTGCGCCAGATCGGTGAGGCTCTCCGGGCCCCGCGAGTTCGCCACCGTCACGTCGTGGTCGAGGCCGCGCAGCCGCCGGGTCAACGTCCCACCGATGTGCCCCGAGCCGAT
This sequence comes from Micromonospora psammae, assembly GCF_036902725.1. NCBI lineage: Bacteria > Bacillati > Actinomycetota > Actinomycetes > Micromonosporales > Micromonosporaceae > Micromonospora > Micromonospora psammae. The sequence continues at coordinate 52,002 of NZ_JBAKHM010000032.1, forward strand.
GATTCCGATCTTCATGACACTCCTGCCTCCGCCGGTCCCGACGGTCAGTTCCGGTCGTACCGTCAGCAGGTACCCCGACCGGTCCGCCCCGATTGCGGACGAGGGCGTACACCACGTCACGTTTCGCCATCACCCTGAGGGACACGTCGGCAGACGGCCCCGCCACGACGGTACCGACCCGGAGCCGGGCGCCCGGCCCGATTCGCCGATCGCGGCCGGTCTTTCCCGACGGCCCGCCCCACGCTCCGCAGGCCGGGCCGCCCGGGTGCTCCCGCCTCCCCCAGCCCATCCCCACGGGGCCGGCCCGGCCGGCCCGCTTCCGGGGGCTCTCCGCGGCTCGACAGCAGCTCCTCAGAGTGTTCTGAAAACGCATTCAGGCCCACCCCGTATGGGGTGGGCCTGAATGGAATGGTTGTCCGGCGGCGTCCTACTCTCCCACACCCTCCCGAGTGCAGTACCATCGGCGCTGGAGGGCTTAGCTTCCGGGTTCGGAATGTTACCGGGCGTTTCCCCTCCGCCATGACCGCCGTAACTCTATCGACTTGTCAAACACCCAACCCACATGGTGGGGGTGTTCGTTTGTCGGGAGTTGCACAGTGGACGCGTAGCTTCTTTGTAGTCAAGTCCTCGGCCT
>NZ_JBAKHM010000033.1:0-43409 GCF_036902725.1 Micromonospora psammae
CGCACCGCCCACCCCGACCAGCAACTCACCCTCGCCGCACCCACCTGGCTGACACCCCTGATCCACCTCATCGGCGGCATCGACCGACTGCTGCCCACCGACGGGCTGGAGCACCTGCCCTGGACCGGACCCGCACCACAACTCGCCGTCAACCTCCACGGGAGCGGCCCACAATCACACCGCATGCTCGCCGCCGCCCGTCCGCGCCGGCTGCTGGCCTTCCGCTGCCCGGCGGCCGGCCACCACGACGGCCCCGACTGGCACCCCGAGGAACACGAGGTCGACCGCTGGTGCCGCCTCCTCGCCTGGTACGGCATCCCCGCCGACCGCACCGACCTCACCCTGCGCAGACCACCGCCGGGCGGGATGCCGACCGGGGTGAGCATCGTCCACCCGGGAGCGAAGGCGGCGCAGCGGCGCTGGCCGCCGGCCCGCTTCGCCGAGGTGGCCCGCGCCCTCACCGCCCGGGGGCACCGGGTGGTGGTGACCGGGACGCCCGGCGAGCGGAGCATCGCCGAGCAGGTGTGCGCCCTGGCCGGGTTGCCCGCCGACGCGGTGCTGGCCGGGGAGACCGGGATCGGCGAGCTGGCCGCACTGGTCGCCCACGCCCGCCTGGTCATCAGCGGCGACACCGGCATCGGACACCTCGCCACCGGCTACGCCACCCCCTCCGTACTGCTCTTCGGCCCCGTCCCACCCGCCCAGTGGGGCCCACCCCCGGACCGGCCGTGGCACCAGGCGCTCTGGGTGGGACCGCGCGAGCCGGTCGAGGAGGTGGCCGTGCACCCGGCGCTGGCGGCGCTGGACGTACCGGCCGTGCTGGCCGCGGTGGACCGGGTCGAACGGGTCGCGGCGCGGCGGGTCGGGCGCGGCACGCCCTTGGCTACCCGTCGGTAGGCTGCACCGGTGAGCGGCGAACCGGAGTACAGCCAGGAGTTCGTGGACGTCGACGGGGCACGGATCGGCATTCAGGTCCACCCGGAACCGGACGGGCCGCCCGGGGCGCCGGTGGTGGTGCTCTGGCCGGCGATGGGCGTCCGGGCCCGGTACTACCGGCCGTTCGCCGCCGCGCTGCGCGCCGCCGGGCTGGCCGTGGTCGTGGCCGACCTGCGGGGCACCGGCGCGAGCACTCCCCCGCCCGGCCGGGCCAGCCGGTACGGCTACGCGGAGCTGGCCGGCGACGTGGGCGCGGTCCTGGAGGCGCTCAAGCCCCGGCTGGACGGCCGGACCCGGCTGCTGCTCGGGCACTCCCTCGGCGGGCAGGCGGCGCTGCTGCACCTCGCCCTGCACGGCTCGGCCGCCGTGGACGGGCTGGCCCTGCTCGCGGTGGGCGTGCCCTACTGGCGCGGCTACCCCGGCGCCCGGCGGTACGGGGTGCTGCCGTACACCCAGGGCATCGCGGCGGTCACCCGCGTGCTCGGCGTCTGGCCGGGATGGGGGTTCGGCGGACGGCAGGCCCGTGGGGTGATCCGGGACTGGGCGCACACCGCGCGGACCGGGCGGTTCCCGGTGCTGGACGGGGTCGACGCCGATGCCGCGGTGCGCCGGGTCGCCACTCCGGTGCTGGCGGTCAGCGTGGACGACGACCAGTACACCCCGCACGGCACGCTGGATCTGCTCTGCGCGAAGCTCACCGCGGCACCGGTCACCCGGCACCGCTACACGGTCGCCGAGGCCGGCGTACCCCTGGACCACTTCACCTGGGTCCGCGCCGGCGGGCCGCTGGCCCGCCGGGTGGCCGATTTCGCCGCCTCCCTGCCTCCCGGCTGACCTGCGGGCGGGCGACAGCTGGTCGCCCGCCCGGTGGGATCAGTCGAGCTGGTCGAGGGGGACCAGCTTCCCGTCCCGCTCCACCCGCACCTCGCCCCGCTCGGGCGGCGGGGGCTCCTGCTTGGTCTTGCGACGCGGGTCGCTGCCCGGGTGCATCAGCACCGCGTCGGTCGAGGCGGTCTTCTCGCGGCTCTCGTCCGGCTGCGTCATCCCGATCTCCTCCCTCTCGTTCCGTGCGGTTGCCTACCCGCAGGCCGGCGGTCGACTCCTGTCCGGGCCGGGCGGACCCGGACGGACGTCGCGAACGGGACGCCCTCCCGGTCGACCGGTCCGGATCGGATGAGTAGGAGGGTGAACGGCGGGTATGCCGCTGCGCCCGAATACGGTGGAGGGGGATCAGATGTCCGAACGGCACACCGCACTGCGCTCCATGCACGATCTGGGTCTGGCGGCCTGGTTCGGTGGCTCCCTGATGGGAGCCTTCGGCGTCAACGGCGCGGCCTCGCGGATCAGCGATTCGACCCAGCGGCTCCCGGTGGCCTCGGCGGGGTGGGCCCGCTGGACCCCGGTCAACGCGGCGGCGATCGGCGCCCATCTGGCCGGCGCCGTGGGGGAACTGGCCGCGGAGAGCCCGCGGGTCTTCTCCCAGGCCGGGGTGGGGAAGGTGAGCGCGCTCAAGACGGCGCTCACCGTCGGCGCGCTCGCGGTCACCGGGTACAGCCGGTTGCTCGGCATGAAGTTGGAGAAGGCCGGCGCCTCGCCGGTCGGGGGGACCACCGAGCCGAACCACCAGACCCCGGCCGACGTGGCCTCCTGCCAGCGGCAGATGAAGCTGCTGCAGTGGACGATCCCGGCGCTGACCGGGGCGTTGATCGTGGTCACCTCGTACATGGGCGAGCAGCAGAAGCCCGGCCAGGTGTTCCGCGGGGTCTTCGGCCGCGCGGGCGGGATGCTGAGCGCGCCCGCGACGATCGGGAAGCTGGCGACGATGGGCGCGGGGAAGCGCCGGATGGCCATGGCGGGCTGACCGCCCTACCCGACCCGGCCGGCGCGGGGGCGGGCCGTCGCACGCCGACGGCGGCCCCGCCGGCCGGTCGGGCGGCCTGGACGGACAGTCGGGACACGACGACCAGTGAGGTGGCCATGACGGCGAACGAGGCACCGAGGGGCGGCGCCGGACGCGGACCGCAGTCCGCCGCTCCCTGGGGCACCACCGACGGTTTCGACGCCGACCCGCCCTGGGGCGCCGGCGAGCACGACCCGATGGACGAGGGCAGCGAGGAGACCGCCGTGCCCGAGGGGCGGCGGGGGGACCGCCGGGCCGGTGCGGCCGCGGCGCCGACCGGCCCGGCCGGTCGGCACGGCTTCGGCCCGGTCGAGCCGACCCGCTTCATCGAGGCGGGGCCGGGCGCTCCGCCCGATCCGGCCCCCTCCCGCCGTACCTTCCCCGACGACTCGGTGGGCGGGGACCTGCCCGACAACGCCCTGGAGGAGGAGACCGCGATGCGCCCGGAGGGTGTCATCCGGGACTGACCCCGACAGCGCGACGCCCGGGGTGCCGCCGTCGCGGCGGCACCCCGGGCGAGGACCGGTCAGGAGCCGGTGCCGTCCTCGTCACCGCCCGGCCCCGGCGGCGGCTCGGCGACCGGGCGGCCGGCCTCGTCCACCAGTCCGGGCGCCATGCTGCCGCCGTGTGCCTCCTCGGCCTCGCGCACCTGCCGGGCCCGCGCGTCGTCCGGTACGCCCGGCCGCCGTGGCTCCTCGCTCATCGCCGCACCTCCTGTCGTCGGAGACGGCGGTACCCGGCCGGCGAAGCGACAAACCGGTCAGACGGCAGCGCGCTCCGCGGCCGGGGCCAGGCCGAGCAGCGCGCAGAGCCGCCCCGCGTCCCGCTGGGCCTGTCCCTCGCAACAGTTGTTGAACAGCACGTGCAGCTCCCCCGCGTCCCGCGCCAGGTCGGTCAGCAGCTCGGCCCACCGGCCCAGCTCGTCGTCGGAGTAGGCGTACCGGAACCGGTCCTCCTTGCTGCCGCCCACCCACTCGGCGCTGTGCCCGTGGAAGCGGACCATCGCCGGCTCGGCGGTCGCCGTCATGATGGGCGGCACCGACGAGGGGTGGCCCTGCGGCATGTCGACGCAGACCATGGTGAGGTCGTGGTCGCGCAGGAAGGTCACCGTCTCGGCCGCGGCCGCACCGTCGAACCAGGAGCCGTGCCGCAGCTCCACCGCGACCCGCCAGGGCCGGCACCGCCGCGCCAGCTCCACGATCCGCCGTCGGGCGCGCTCGCCGCGCACCAGCCACGGTGGGAACTGCAGCAGCACCACGCCGAGCCGGTCGGCCGCCGCGAGCGGGTCCAGCGCCGCGCGGAACCGGGCCCACAGCTCCTCGTACGACGACTCGGGCAGGTCCCGCCAGCGGACGCGGGCCGGACCGGAGTCGGGTCGCAGGTCCCTGGGCAGCATGGACACCGGGGTCGGGTGGCCGGTGAAGAGGCTGAACGCCTTGACGTCGAAGGTGAACCCGTCCGGGGTGGCCTCGACCCAGCCGGCGGTGGTCTCCGGCGCCGGTACGGCGTAGTAGGAGGTGTCCACCTCGACCAGCCCGAACCGTCCGGCGTAGAAGCCGAGCCGGTCGGCGGGGGTCCTCGCGGTGCGGGGGTACCAGCCCGAGCGCAGCAGGGACGCATCCGCCCAGGACGACGTGCCGACCTTGATTACCGCCATGTAGTTCAGTGCACCGCCACCCGGCCGGATCGGCAACCGCTGGCGACCGCGTGACGTACCCGGAATCGTCGGTGGGCGGCTCTAGGGTGGGCACCGACGACATCGACGGAAGGCGGACCGATGACCACTTCGGAGCGGGTTCTCACCGACGAGCGGGCGGATCTGACCCAGACCCTGGGCCGGCACCGGGGCTTTCTGCGGCAGACCGTGCGGGGCCTCACCGACGAGCAGGCGGCGGCCCGGACGACGGTCAGCGAGTTGTGCCTGGGCGGCCTGATCAAGCACGTGGCCATCACCGAGGAGCGGTGGGCGTGGTTCATGGTCGGCGGCGCCGAGGCGATGCAGAAACAGCCGGTCGACTGGGCGGCCGCGTTCCGGATGACCGAGGGCGAGACGCTGGCCGGTCTGCTCGACCGCTACGCCGAGGTCGCGGCCCGCACCGACGAGCTGATCGCCACCCTCGACCTCGACGCGTCGCACCCGCTGCCGACCGCGCCCTGGTTCGAGCCGGGCGCGCGCTGGTCGGCGCGGCGCGTGGTGCTGCACCTCATCGCGGAGACCTCGCAGCACGCCGGGCATGCTGACATCCTGCGCGAGGCGATCGACGGGGCCAAGACGATGGGCTGAGCGGGGGCGACCCGGCTGCCGGGGGCACGGGAGGCGGCCCGCCCCTGGCCTGGCGTGATCATCGCCACCCGGGAGCCTGTGGTGTGACGTCCCACGGCCTGCGGGCGCTGAGGGACACGAGATGAACGCACATCGCATCGACCAGGAAACCGTCGAGCGGCTGCTCGGCGGGCCGGTCGTGGACCCGCAGGACGGCCCGGGGCCCCTCGTGGCGCTCCTGACCGCGGTTCGCGCCGCGCCCCACCCCGACGAGCTGCGCGGCGAGAGCGACGCCGTGCAGGCGTTCCGGGCGGCGCGCGCCGGGTTGTCGCCGACCGTGCCGAGCCGTCCCGCCCGCCCGCGTGCGCTGGCCGGGTTGGCCGGGCTGAAGGTCGCGCTGGCCGCGCTCGCCGTGACCGCCACGGGCGGGGTCGCGCTGGCCGCCGCCACCGACACGCTGCCGGGTCCGCTGGACCGCAGCGACGACCGGCCCTCCGTCCCGTCGGCCGCCCCGGGCCCCGTCTCCCCGACCAGCTCCCGCCCCGGACGGTCGACCCCGCCGTCCACCGTGGAGTCGCCGCGCCCGACGCCGGCCGCCGCGATACTCGGGCTCTGCCGCGCCTACCGCGCGGACGCCGGCGACAACCCGGGCCGGACCCTGGAGAACCCGGTCTTCACCGACCTGATCACCAGCGCCGGAGGCCGCGACAAGGTGGCCGACTACTGCGAGCAGGCCGTGGCGGACCGGGGCGGCCCCGACGCGCCGCCGGACCCGACGACCGACCGCCCGGGCTCGGCACCCAAGACCCGGCCGAGCGGCAGGGCGTCACACGAACCGGCGAGACCCACCGGGGCCGGCAAGCCGAGCGTCCCCGCCCCGGCGCCGAGCACCCCGCCGGGCCCGGACGACACCCCGGCGGGCCGGCGCACGCCGCCGGGCCCGGGTCCCCGCTGACCACCCGCCCGACGACGTCGCCGGTCGGCTGGTGACCGTACCGGCTGGTAACGTGCCCCGATGAGTCTGCGGCGGCGACGGGCGGCGACGGCCCTCCGCATCACGATCGTCCTCGGCGTGCTGGCGGGGGTCGTGCTCACCGCGCTCGGCCCCGCCACGGTCACCGGCCTGTTGCCGTACTTCACCATCCAGAGCAACGTGGCGGTGGGACTCCTCGCCGGCTACGCCGCCTGGCGGGCCGCCCGGGACCGACCCGAACCATCCTCGGCACTCAAGGGCGCGGTCACCCTCTACATCACCATCACCGGGGTGGTCTACCACCTGGTGCTGGCCAACCCCGCCAGCCCGTTCGCGATGGCGCAGCCCGACCGGGCGCTCGGCGAGGCGCTGGGCAACCAGTTCCTGCACACGATCGTGCCGCTGCTGGCGATCGCCGACTGGACGCTGTTCGACCAACGCGGCCGGCTGCGCCCTCGGTACGCCGCCTGGTGGCTGGCCTTTCCACTGGCGTACCTGGGTTTCGCGCTGGTGCGCGGGCTGATCGTGCACCGGTACCCGTACCCGTTCCTCGACGCCGGGCGGCTCGGCTACGACGGCGTCTCGGTCAGCACGGTCTTCTTCGCCGTCACGTTCTGGCTGCTCGGCCTGCTCTTCGTCGGCGTCGACCGCGGGTTGTCCCGCCGGGCCGCCGCGCGACCCACGGGCGCAACGGTGCTCCCGGCCCCCGACGTCGCCGCACCGGAGCCGGTCGGCGACGCCGCACCGGAGCCGGTCGGGGGCGTCACGCCCGAGGCGTCCGCCGGCCGGCGCTGAACCGCCGCCGGTCCGGTCGCCCGACGGCGGCGGTCGCGCGGCGCGATGGCATTCCGGGGCGCGGGAAGCGGGCCGGTCAGCGCAGGCGGGGCCGGCGGCCCCGGGCTTCGGAGCGGTCCCGGCCGTACGCGTCGGCATGCCCCCACCGGCCCGGCACGTCCAGCAGCTCGACCCGACCGAAGCCCTCCGGCAGGGCCGGGTTGACCAGCAGGTTGTCCCCGCACGGCCGCAGGCCGAGCACCGTGCCGAGCAGCATCAGCAGCGCACCGGAGGACCAGGACTGCGGTCGGCCGGCGAACGGCAGCTGCACCGGGTACTTGGTGACCGCGCGCGGGTAGCCGGCGATCGCCTCCGGCAGCGGCCCGCCGAGCACCTCGGCCACGGCGAAGATGCCGGCCGCGACCCGGGCCGCCTCCTCGTCGTGGTGGTACCGGCGCAGCCCGGCGGCGACCAGCGAGTTGTCCGAGGGCCACACCGCACCCAGGTGCACGCCGACCGGGTTGTACGGGCGCTCGCCCTCGGCGAGGGTGCGCACCCCCCAGCCGGAGAAGAGCCGCGGCCCGAGCAGGTGGCCGGCGAGCGCGGCGGACCGCTCCTCGGCGACGATCCCGCTCCACAACAGGTGCCCGAGGTTGGACGAGAGCACCCGCACCGGGGTCCCTTCCGGCTCCAGGGCCAGCGCGTAGTACTCCAGGTCGGGCAGCCAGAAGTCCCGGTTGAAGCGCTCCTTGAGCGCGGCGGCCTCCCGCTCCAGCCGGTCGGCGTACGCCGGGTCGTGCCAGAACTCCCGGGCCAGCCGGGCGCCGCGGATCTTCGCGTCGTAGGCGTACCCCTGGAGTTCACACGTCGCCCGGGGAAACTCCGGCTCCCGTCCGTCGGCGTGCACGATCGCGTCGGGCGAGTTCTTCCAGGCCTGGTTGACGAGTCCGTTGCGCAGGTTGCGGCGCTGGTAGCGCAGGTAGCCGTCACCGGTCATGTCGCCGTACTCGTCGATCCAGTCCAGCGCCATCCGGGCCGGGTGGCGCAGTTGCCGGACCAGCGCGGTGTCGCCGGACCAGCGCTCGTACTCGTCGAGCAGGATCACGAAGAGCGGGGTGGTGTCGGCGGCGCCGTAGTAGAGCGCGGTCGGCTGGTCGTCGAAGCCGGCGGACTCGCCGTAGCGCAGCTCGGCGATGATCTTGCCTGGCTCCTCGTCGTGGTAGTCGTCGAGCTGTCCGCCCTGCAGCAGGGCGAGCAGCCGCAGCGTGGTCGAGGTCAGCTCGGGGGCGAACGGCAGGGTCTGCAGGCAGGTCACCAGGGCGTCCCGGCCGTACAGGGCCATTCCCCAGGGCAGCCCGCCGACCGGCACCCGCCCGGCGATCGACAGCGGCTCGTAGCAGAGCGCGGCCAGGTCGGTCAGCGCGTCCTCGTACGCCGCCGGCAGCGCGGTGCGTTGGGCGACCAGCTGTGGCGCGCGGTCCAGCCAGGCGCGCAGCTCCTCGCGCATGTCCTGACGGACCCGCTGGCGGTGCGACTCCAGGCTCGCCCGCATGTCCCGGCCGCCCTCGCCGCGGATGGCCATCCCGACGTGCAGGTCGGTGATCCACTGGCCGTGCGGCGGGACGGTGATCCGGTACGTCAGGCCAGCCGGGTCCACCTCGGCGGGGGCGGTGCTGGAGACGATCGTCTCCCGGCTGAACCGCTCCCGCTCGTAGCGCAGTCGCAGCACCCCGTCGTCGGAGCGGGCGCTCACCGTGATGTGTCGGGGCAGTGGGCCACTGATCTCGGCGGTGTCGGCGAAGTCGGCACCGACCTCCATCCGCACGACCAGGTGGGCCGGCTCGGCGCCGTGGTTGAGCACCGTGATCCGCTCGTTGAAGCTGTCGTCGATCGAACGGTGCCGGATCACCGACAGGTCGGCGTCGACGTAGTGGCTGGCGGCACCGGGAACCAGGAGGAACCGGGTCTCGAAGTAGGCCGTCTCGTCACGGGTGAGGGTGTTCAGTCGCTCCCCGTCGACGGTGAGCACCCAGCGCGACAGGAAGCGGGTGTCGAAGGAGAAGAGCCCCACCGGGACGCGGGGATCCACCTCGATGTCGCCGTGGGAGTCGCTGACCGCGAAGACGTTGCCGGCGATGACGCAGACCCGCTCCTGCCTCACCGGTGCCCGTCCCGTCGCCGGCCGAGCTCCCGCGGATGCCGCGCGCCGGCGGGGCCGGGGAAGATCCGTCGGAGCGCCATCAGCAGCCGCATGTCGCCCCGCACGCTGATCTCGTTGCGCACCAGCGCCGCCGCCACGTGGGTCTGCCCGGTGGCCAGCCGGTCGAAGGCCGACCGGTCCGCGCTGACCACCAGCTCCGCCTCCTCGGCCGACCGGCTGACGGTCACGCGCTGGTCGTGGATGGTGAGGTACCAGTGCTCCGTGTGGCCGTCGTCGCGCAGGTCGAGGCGCAGCGTGCCGGCGGTGGTCTCCGGCAGGTCGGGCCGCCGCGCGGGGTCGAGCCGTTCGAGCTGCTCCGTCACCGGCGACGCCATCGCTGCCCCTCCCCCGGTCCGTACGGTGCACGCTTGAGGACGATCGCAGGCGAGGGGGTGACCGGGGCTCACCCGCTGCGGGTGAAACCCCCTGCTCGTCGAAGGCGCGGCAGCCGGCGGAACGGGGTACCCGCAGGGACGGGAGGGCGAGATGGGCGCACTGGACGACCGACGGAGCGCACGGGTGCTGGCGGCGCTGCTGGCGATGCAGCGGCAGTCCTGGGAGCAGGGGGTGGCGGCGCACGCGCTGCTCGACCTCGGTCTGGACGACGAGGCGGTGCTGCTGGCCCACGCCGCGGTCACCCGGCAGCACCCGGACGGCCGGCTCGGTGACGTCGCGGGCGAGAGCGGCGCGGTCAACGGCGCGGCCTGCGTCGAGGCGGTCCGGCACGCCGCGCTCGCCGATCCGGGCGGTCGCTGGTCACAAGCGCTGGACCGGCAGCTCGACTGGCTGCTCACCCGGGCGCCCCGGGCCGCCGACGGCACCCTGTTCCACCTGCTCGACAACCGGCAGGTCTGGGCGGACACGGTGTACATGGTGGTGCCGGCGCTGGCCCGCTGCGGCCACCCCGCGCGGGCGACCGCCCAGGTGCGCGGCCATCGCCGCCGGCTGCACGGCGACCGCAGCGGCCTCTACGCCGCGCGGTGGGACGAGGACCGCGGCGTACGGGTGCGTCCGGAGCACTGGGGCACCGGCAACGGGTGGGTCGTCGCCGGCATCGCCCGCGCACTGCGCCCGCCGGTGGACTGGCCGGCGGGGATCCGGGCGGAGCTGGCCGGACACGCCCGGCAGGTACTCGACGCCGCCCTGGCCCACCGCCGCGCCGACGGGCTCTTCCACGACGTGCTCGACGACCCGGCCACCTTCGTCGAGACCAACGCGGCGCAGATGCTGGCGTACGCGGCGTTGACCGGCGCCACCGACGGCTGGCTGCCGCCGTCGTACGCCGACACCGGGCGGGACCTGCTCGCCGCCGCCGAACGGCAGGTCGACGCGCACGGGATGGTGACCCCGGTCAGCGGCGCGCCGGACTTCGCGCGCCCCGGCACGTCGCCCGAGGCGCAGGCGTTCCACCTGCTCGCCCGGGCCGCCCGGCGCCGCGCCGACGGGTGACGGTCACGCCGGGCGGGCCGGTCCTGGTCCGCGCACGGATCCGGGCGGCCGGTCGTCCACGCTGGCCGGTCACCGCTTCGGTTTCCCGCCCGGTACCGCCGGCGCGGGGCGGTGGACGCCGGGCTCTAGGGTGATCACGTGGTCGCGGCGCTGGAGCTCTATCTGGACACCGACGCCACCCGGCGCGTCCGGGTGCTCTGGGACGCCCTGGAGGCCGAGGGAGTGCAGAGCATGCGGTCGCTGCTGGCGCAGCGGCACCGGCCGCACGTCTCGCTCGCGGTGGCGCCGCACTTCGACCCGGACCGGGTCGCCGAGGCGCTGCTCGGAACGGTGGTGGCCGCCCCGCTGCGGTTGCGCTTCGAGCACGCCGGGCAGTTCGTCGGCCGGGTGCTCTGGTTGGGTGTCACGCCGACCGCCGAGCTGCTGGCCCACCACGCCCTGGTGCACGAGCGGCTGGCCGGGGCCGGGATCGAGCTGGCCGAGCAGTACCGGCCGGGGCGCTGGGTGCCGCACTGCACGCTCTCCATGCGGGTCCCGAACACGCTGATGGCCGCGGCCGTACGCCGCTGCCTGGAGGTGCTGCCGCTGGACGCGACGGTGGTCGGCGCGGCGCTCGCCGACCACGCACGGGACATCACCCGCCCACTGCCCTGACCCCGCCACCCCAGGGGCCCCGGCCCCCGGCATCGATGGCCGCCCCGGCGACGCCGACGATCCGGCGGTCTACTTCACCACCCCGCACTTCGACGACTACCCGGCGGTCCTGGTCTGGCTGGACCGGATCGCCGTGCCGGAGCTGACCGAGCTCGTGCTGGAGGCCTGGTACGCCCGCGCGCCGAAACGCCTCGCCGCCGCCTACCGCGCCGACCTGCCCTGAGGCGGGGCGGCCAGCCCCCGCCGCTCACGGCTGTCCGATCCCGCCCCGTTGCCGAAGCGACGCAGAAGATCACGCTCGAACATGGAAGTAGTGGCCTGCCAGGCTCGGGGAGGCCACTACTTCCTGGATCGAGCGCGATCCTGCGGGCGGAGGGCAGCTCGCGGCCCGCGGGGGGCCGCCGGCGTCACGGAGTCGGTGTGGTCAGCAGGTAGTCGTCGGCGTCGGGGCTCCACCGCAGGTCGACGATGCCGCTGGTCGCCGCGGCCTTGCAGAACTGGAGGAAGCTGCGGTAGCCGAGCTTCTTCTCGCTGAAGTCGGGCCGCGCCCGGCGCAGCTGGTTCTTCAGACCGGAGAGCGCCACCGCGCCGTCGTCGCCGGCCAGGTCCCGGACCACGGAGCCCAGCAGCCCGAAGGCCACCTCCCGGTCGCCGTGCTCCGGCAGGGAGACCTCGGGGTCGCCCTTGGCCGGGCCCTCCGCCAACTCGACCAGGTTGCGCTCGGCCAGGTGCCGCAGCAGTTCTCCGAAGGTGCGGAACCCGTAGTCGGACTCGCTGAAGGTCGGATCCTTCCTCAGCAGCGTGCGCTTCAACGTGGAGGCGGTCACCTCACCGCTGGAGCTGCCCTGGAGACCGGCCACCGTCTGCGCCACGAAGACGGACAGCGTGTCGACGTCGCGTACCGGTTCCTCGACGGCCGGCGTCAGCTCGGGCTCCTGCTCCACCTGCGGCATCTCCGGGCTGGGCACCCGCGCCGGACGGGCCCGGCGGCTGCGCGCCGGCGGGACGTCGACACCCTCCAGCCGGTCGTAGTAGAGGAACTCGTCGCAGGCGGGCGGGAGCAGCGCCGAGGTGGACTTCTCGACCCCGACGCCGATCACCCGCTTGTTCAGCTCGCGGAGCTTGTGCACCAGAGGCGTGAAGTCGCTGTCGCCGGTGCAGATGACGAACGTGGAGATGTACTGGCGCTCGAACGCCAGCTCGACGGCGTCCACGGCCATCTTGATGTCGGCGGCGTTCTTGCGCGACGCGCCCATCCGCTGCGGCATCTCGATCAGCTCGACGTGCGACCGGGTGAGCATCCGGCGGTCCTCGTCGAAGTACGACCAGTCCGCGTACGCCCGACGGACCACCACCCGGCCCCGCTCGGCCAGCGCGTCGGCGATGGGGCGCAGGTCGAAGACCATGCCGCCGAGGTGCTCACGGGCACCCAGCGCGAGGTTCTCGTAGTCGAGGAACAGGGCGATGCGGTCTTCTTGATCCACGTGGCCAGGGTACGCGGTCGCGGGCCCGCGGCCCGGTCGGTCAACCGGGCGCGGCCCGATCGTCGGCCACTCACCGGGAAATCGACGGTTCGCCTCTGCCGTGTCCGGCCGGCGTACCACGATGTCGAAGTGGCACACGACCGGCGGGGCCGCGCACGGCCGGGGGACGGGAGTACGAGGTGAGCCCGCTCCTGTTGATCGTGGTGCTGGGCGCCACGGTGCTGGTCGGCACCACCCTCGGCGGTCGGTACAGCGTGGCCCCGCCGGTCCTGCTCATCACCATGGGCGCGCTGCTGGCGCTCCTTCCGCCGCTGTCGCACGTGGTGCTGGACCCGGAGGTGGTGCTGCTGCTGTTCCTGCCGGCGATCCTCTACCGGGAGAGCCTCGTCGTCAGCCTGCGGGAGATCCGCGCCAACCTCCCGGTGATCGCGTTGCTCGCGGTGGCGCTGGTGGGGGTGACGATGGTCGTGGTGTCGCTGGTCGCGCAGCGGCTCGGCGTCACGCCGGCCGCGGCCTGGGTGCTGGGCGCGGTGCTGGCGCCGACCGACGCCGCGGCGGTCGCCGGCCTGGCGAAGCGGATGCCCCGGCGGGTCCTGACCACCCTGCGCGCGGAGAGCCTGATCAACGACGGGACCGCGCTGGTGCTCTTCTCCGTCGCGGTCGGCCTGATCGCCGGGGGCACCTGGCCGGACGCCCCCCAGCTGCTCGGCCGGTTCGCCGGGTCGGCGCTCCTGGGCGTCGCCGCCGGCCTGCTGACCGCCGGGGTGGTGGTCCTGATCCGTCGCCGCCTCGACGACCCGCTGCGCGAGGGCGCGCTGAGCGTCATGACGCCATTCGCCGCGTTCCTCCTCGCGGAGCTCGTCCACGCCAGCGGAGTCCTGGCGGTGGTGGTGGCGGGCCTGATCATCTCCTACGTGCAGCCCCGGATCATCCGGGCCCGCTCCCGGGTGCTGGCGTACACCTTCTGGGACCTCACCACGTTCCTGATCAACGGCGCTCTCTTCGTCCTGGTCGGCCTGCAGATCCCCCGAGCGGTGGAATCGATCACCAGCACGTCGACGGCGCAGGCGCTGATCATCGCGGTGGTGGTGACCGGCGTCATCATGGCCACCCGGATGATCTGGGTGCACCTGACCGCGTACCCCGTCCGGTTGCTCGACCGGCGGGCGACGCAGCGGGGCCGCCGCGACGGGTGGCGGGTCCGGACGGCGTCCGGGTGGGCGGGCTTCCGGGGCGCGGTCTCCCTGGCGGCCGCGCTGGCCGTGCCGATGACGACCACGTCGGGGGCGCCGGTCGAGGAGCGCGACCTGATCGTCTTCTGCACGGCGGTGGTCATCGTGCTGACGATGCTGGTCCAGGGGATCACCCTGCCGGCGGTGGTCACCTGGGCGGGCCTGACGGGCGACCTGGAGCGGGAGCACGAGGTCCGGCGGGCCAGAGCGGCCGCCACCCGGGCGGGCCTGGCGGCGTTGCCGGAGGTCGCCGCCGGGCTGGGCGTCGGGGCGGACACCGTCGAGCGGCTCCGCTCCGACTACCAGCGCCACCTGGAGGACACCCTCGCCGCCGGCGCGGACGAGGAGGCGGCCCGGGTCGGAGAGCTGGACCGCCGCCTGCGACTCAGCGTGCTGGAGCACAAGCGCCGCGAGGTCACCCGGCTGCGCGACGACAACGAGATCGACGACGCGGTGCTGCGGGAGGTGCAGGCCGCGCTGGACATCGAGGAGATCCGGCTGCTGGGGCCGGAGGCCGTCGACTGAGCGGGCGACCGGCTCCTACCGAGCGGTACGGAAATTTGGCGGCGGGCGGCAGGGCTGCTAGCGTCGGGCTGCCGTACCGAGCGGTACTGAATAGGTCCACGAACTGCGGGGAGACGTCGGCGCAGGTCGGGCGAGCGCCCCCTCGGCCGGCGACCCGTTCGCAGCACCGGAGGCGACCGTGCCCGGCAGACACCCGGCGCGGATCCCTCCCGACACCCCGGAGGTAGCAATGTCGCAGCACACCCAGGAGGAAAGCGTCCGCGAGACCGTCGGGACGTTCTTCCGCCTGCTCGGCGAGGGGGACGCCGACCGCGTCGCCGACGTCTTCGCCGAGGAGATCGACTGGCTCGTGCCGGGCGACGAGCGGCTGCCCTGGGTCGGCCGTCGCTCCCGCCGCGAGGAGGTGCCCGAGTACTTCAAGCTGCTGTGGCCCGCCCTCGTCGCCGGCGCCAGTGAGATCACCTTCGACAAGGTTCTCGTCGACGGCGCCGACGCCGTGGCACTGGGCCACTTCACCCACACGGCGAAGGCGACCGGCCGCCGGTTCAGCACCCCCGTCGCCTTCCACTTCACCGTGGCCGACGGCAAGCTCGTGCGCCTGCACCTGTACGAGGACACCTACGCCGTGTCCCGGGCGATGGACGTCACCGGCTGACGACCGCCCATCGCCGGGCCCGGCCCCCGAGGGGCGCCACACCCAGCCCGTTCCGGTTGTGCGTGCGGCGCCCCGGTGGTGACCGGTCACCGCCGACGCGGACCTCGACCGGACCGACCCGCAGGATGCCGTCGTTCACGGGTGAGCAGCGGATGCCGCCCCGGCCGCGCAGCGCCTTCCACGTGCCCGGGCCGACGCTGACGTCCATCCAGGCGCACGGTCGCGCCGGACCGTGGACCCGCAGGCTGACCGGGCCGTCTCCCGAGTCGAGGGTCAGCACGGACCCCACCAGCTCGTCCACGGCGATGCCGGTGGTGAGGACGTTGCGCCGGACCTGCGCCAGGTCGACGCCGGGTGGCAACGACTCCTGAGCGATCAGGGTCACGCTCGCCTCGCGGTGCGCCGCCTTGCCGAAGTACCGGTCACCGACGATGCCGAGGCCGGCCCGGAGCCGCACCTGGTCGACCAGTTCGCCGGGCGGGGCCGGCGCCGGACCGTCCGCGGGCCGGCCCACGTAGCGGTGCACGGGCGAGGCCAGCAACTGGACGATGCGCGGCATGGCAGCGATTCTACGAAGCACGCCGCGCCGCCGAGCTCGATCACGCGACCCCGCCGCCGGGCCACGGCCGGCGGGCCCGCCCGGTCCGGCCGTCGTCGGCCGACCGACCGGCGTCCCCACTCCCGGGCGGCGGGAGCGGGGACGCCGGTGCGGCGGATGCGGTCAGCGGTGGTCGAGCGCGCCCCGGTCGACCTTCCCGGCCCGCGCCGAACGGGTGGCGTCGATCTTCGGGGCCAGCGCGCCGGTGCCGCTGTCGATGGCGGGGCTACCGCTGGTCAGGCGGAAGTCGCCGGCGGCGGGGTCGCGGAAACCGGGGTCACCGGTCAGCAACCGGGCGTCCCTGGGCCCCTGGTACGGCCCGACGACGAGGTTGCTGTCGAACCGGACGTTCCGGCTGTCGCCGGTGCCGACGGCCTTCTCGCCCCGGCCCGCCACGACGATGTTGTTGGCGACGGTGACGTCCTCGGCGCGGACCACGCCGAGGTCGGAGTCGATCGCGGGGTGGGTAGCGTTGCGGTACAGGGTGTTGTTGACGACGTCGACGTGCAGGCTCTGGAAGACGTTGATGCCCCGGCCGCCGTTGTCGTAGGTGATGTTGTTCTCGACCAGCGTCCGGCCCGCGTAGGGGGCCTGGCTCAGCGGCGGCGCGGCGAAGCTCTTGTTGTTCGTCGAGTCGACGATGATGCCGTTGCCGTCGGTCACCGCCTTCAGGTCGACGCAGATGCACTTCACCAGCATCTTGTTGCCGTACGAGACGTTGCCTCGGATGATCATTTTGTGGCCGGTGCCGGCGTCGGAGTTCCAACTGCCGTGGAACGAGATGCCACTGCCGCCGTAGGGGGAATAGAAGCCGTTGAAGGCGGTGACGTTGTTCTCCACGGTCACGTGGTCGGCGAACTGGGCGGAGATGCCGACCAGCGGGCAGTCGGTCGCGGTGTTCCCCCAGATCACCACGTGGTGCGGCCGGACCATCGGCCGCTGGTTCTTCTGCACGTCCACGGCGATGCAGTTCGCGGAGATCGCCGGATCCGAGCCGTCGCCCCGCTGCGCCTTCCGGATCTGCTCCGGGGTGAGGTTGGCGCGCTGGCCCTTCACGGTGAAGCCGACCACCCGGATGTACGCCGCACCGGCGCCGACGTGGATGCCCTGCCAGTTCTTCCGCATCGGCCGCACCACCGGCCGCTCACCCGGGTAGGCGGCGTACGTGATCCACCTGTCCGGCGTGCCGGGGCGGGTGATGTTGAGGACGTTCCAGTTCTCCGGCGAGGTGTACTCCCCGTCGCCGACGAGCACCGTGTCACCGGGCCGCGTCATGTCCGCGGCCCGTTGCAGGGTCCGCACCGGCGTGGCCCGGGAGAGCCCGTTGTTGCTGTCCCGCCCCCGGCCGGAAACGTACAGGTGACGGCCACCCTGGGTGGGCGGCAACTGGGTGGCCGACCAGTTCGGTCCGCCGATGCCGGCGCCGGCCGACGCACCCGCCGGCCGCGGCGTCGGGGCGCCGGCCGACGTCGGCGCGCTCGGCGCGGAGGTCGCCGCATCGGGCGAGGGACCGGGCGCGGCGTCGGTGCGGGTCGCCTCCGCCGACGGCGAGCTCTGGCCCACCGACTCCACCTTCGCGTCCTTGCAGCCGGTCAGGGCCACCGCCACGGCCAGGGCCACGACCGCGCCCGAGGCGGGCCCCCGAGCCGACCAGGAACGCCACCGCGCACCGCGTGCACGAACCGACATCGTCATATCCTCCCGGAACTGTTTCAGCGAAATGACTGAACGCCGGGGACGATAGCGAAGAACGGGTTCCGTAACGGCATCGAAAGCCGCCGGAACCCACCACTTATGACAGTTTTAAGACCAGCCCCGCATTCCTCGCAGCAATTGATAACGCAATCAACATGACCGCCACCAATGGCCGGCGCCTGCGTGGACCATGCAGTTGTGGTGCCCCGCGATCGTCGCGAAGCTGGGCATAACGCCCACCACAACTGCATGATCCACCCCGACGGTGCCGGGCGTCGTCAGCCCTGGCGGGTCTTCTGCCGGGGGTCGGACTTGTTGATCACGTACGTCCTGCCTCTGCGGCGTACCACGATCGAGTTCGCCTTGTTCTTCAGCCCCCGCAGGGAGTTCCTCACCTTCATCGCGAACACCTCATTCCGGCTGCGTGTCAGGGCCTGCCTCCGTCACGTACCGAAGTCCGCGTACCCGCCGGGAATCCGGCCATTCGTCGGGCCGGGCGGCGTCGGCCGGTGATAGCGTCGGGGCGCGCAGGCCACCGCACAGACCTTCGCCGAAACGGTGGGTTCAGCTATGGACGAGGCCGTGGCACGGGCGATGATCAAGGCGCACTTCGCCTCCTCCAACATCAGCCAGGCCGGTGGCGGGCCGGGCGACACCATCGCCCAGGCCTCCGAGATCTACGCCGACGACGCGGTGCTGGAGTGGCCCCAGGGCGGCGAACGCATCCGCGGCAAGGCCAACATCGTCGGGTTCAGGTCCAGCTACCCGACCCGGCAGGAGTTCCGGTTGCACCGGACGACCGGCCGCGACGACCTGTGGGTGAACGAATACACCATCCGGTACGACGACCGGCTCGTCTGGGCGGTCGGGATCATGGAGTTCCGCGACGGCAAGGTCGTCCACGAGCGGATCTACTTCGGGGAGCCGTGGGAGCCGCCGGCCTGGCGGGCCCGCTGGGTGGAGCGGATGGAGCCGGAGCCACCGAGCACCGCGTGACCTCGCCGCCACCGCCGATCGCACTCTCAGCGGCGGTGCCGCGCCGCGGGTCAGTAGCCCTGGTCCAGACCGCCCTGGTGGGGGCGGACGCGTTCGCGGAACACGTGGTAGTTCCAGGCCTGGTAGCCGATGACCAGGGGTAGGAAGATGGCGCCCACCCAGGTCATCAGCACGAGGGTGTAGTGGCGGCTGGCCGTCTCGTCCAGGGTCAGGCTGTAGGCGGGGTCGATGGTGGACGGCAGCACCTCGCCCCGGGTGAAGAGGGCGATGAAGACGGTGACGGTGGCGAAGACGATGGTGAGACCGCTCATGGCGAACGCGAGCGTGTCGCGACGCAGGGACAGGGCGAGCCAGATGCTGGCCAGGGTGGCGAACGCGCGCGATGGGGAAGAGCCACGGCAGGGAATCGCGAAATCTCGATCACATCCATGGCCGTGACCTCCTGGGCGGCCACCGGGTGAGGGCCGCGAGTCGCGCGGGGACCCGCACCGCGGACTCACGGTAACCAGTCGCGGGGCGGGGGCGCGGGAAATCCGGCAAACAACCAGATAACGTACGCTTCGCCGCGCGCGACGCCGCCCGCTGCGGGTCGGCCCCGTCACCGGAGTCGGCGGTTCCACCAGCCCGGCCGCCGCTCGGCCCGCTCCCTGAGTCGCCAGTGCTCGATGTGCTGCGTCGCGATGAGCACCGGCACCAGCCCGAGCGTCAGCAGCGCCAACCAGCGCGGCGCCGTCCGGTTCTCCCGGGCCAGCGCGACGAGGGCAGCGGCACCGGAGACGTACAGGATCGGGTTGTAGAACGGCATGAGCTCAGGCCCGAGCCCCTCGCACTCCTGCAACCAGGGCAGGCCGAGGCGGGTGCGCCGACGCGGCCAACCACGGAGGTGGGCGAGCACCGCGGCCAGGCCGACGGCGTTGCAGGCGGCGAAGGCGGCGTCGCCGGACGCCGGGCGGGTCCCGGCCGCCCGCCACACCGCCCCGGTGCCCAGGGCCCACACCCCGGCGGCGGGCAGCGGACCCAGGATCGACGCGGCCGGCATGCCGACCCCGGCCCCGAGCTCGAAGAAGACATGGGCCGCCACTCCCGCGGTGGCGAGCCTCGTCATCGGCCGGCGGCCGGGCCGGGCCGTATCGCCGGCCCTCCACCCCGTCCTGCGTACCCCCAAGGCGAGATCCTCTCGGCGTCGGACACCGGCCGTCGCCGGCCGGGCCACGGACGTACCCCGAGGCCGTGGCCCTACACCCCGGCCCTCCGGGGCGCCGTCGGTGGCAGCGGGTAGCCACGCCGCCACCGGGAGGGGACACGCGACGGGTGGAACCGCCCCCCGGCCGACGGGCGACGGCACCGGTATTGACGGTGAGCTGCGGCACACCCTTGAATGTCGGGGTGGTGACATCCGCCTTCGGAGCGGCCTCGACACGCACCACCGACACGACTCACCTCGACCGGCCGCGCCGCCACGCCACCTGGAGACGGCGACCCGGGGCCGTCGCCGCGGTGGACGATCGGGTGCACCGGCGCCGCCGGAGGATGCTGCTCAGCGCGGCGTTGCACGTCGTGTCGCACGCCATGGCCATCGGCTACTGCCTGACCACCCTTCACGAGCCGAACCGGGCCCTCATGCTCACCGCCTACGGCTGTGGGATGGCGTCCGGCCTCGCGGGCATCTGGGCCGCGCGGACGGTGACCACGAAGGCCTCCGGATACCGCGTCTCGTTCACGATCCTCCTGATCGCGCTGGTCGCGGTGACGCTGGGCGCCTACTGGGACGGTGGCGCCGCGTCACCGGCCGCCCTGGGCTTCGTGACCACGACCGTCTTCGTCGCCAACTACACGCCACGCCTGCCGCTGACGATGGCGCTCGAAGCGGTGATCATCGGGGCGTACCTCGCTGTCGCCGTCACCGGCCAGCCGACCCGGCCCGGTCACGTCTTCCTCTACGTCGCGGGCATGCTGGTCCTGGTCTCGGTCTGTTCCACACAGGCGCGGATGCTGGCGCGGCAACGTTGCCAGCTGCGTACCCTCGCGGCGCTGGACCCGCTCACCGGCGCCCTGAACCGGCGCGGCCTGGCCGACTTCGCCCGGGAGCTGCCCGGCGGCGGCCGGCCCGGCCCGTCCCTGCTCTGCCTGGACCTCGACGACTTCAAGCTCGTCAACGACCGGCTCGGGCACGCCGCCGGCGACGAGCTGCTCCAGCGGACCGTGGCGGCGGTGCGAGGAGCACTCCGCGACGGGGACGCGGTCGCCCGGGTCGGCGGCGACGAGTTCGTCGTCGTCCTGGTGGACGCCGACGCGGCCACCACGGAGACGGTGCGGACGCGGATCGGCGCGGCGGTGCGCCACCACACGGGCGTCAGCATCGGCGCGGCCACCGCCCCTCAGGACGGGAACACGCTCGAGGCCCTGATGCAGGTGGCCGACCAGCGCCTCTACCGGGTCAAGCACGACCGGCACCGGGCCGCTCCACGCGGGTGACGTTCCCGCCCCCCGGGGGCGGCGCCCTGCTGGAGCCGGGTCAGCGGTTCGTCTTGCGGGCGGTCCGCCGGTTGCCGAAGGACTCCATGGTGGTGGCCTTCTTCGCCGGTGCCCGGGTCGCCGTGGTCGTACGCGCCCGCGTGGGCGTGGCCTTCTTCGCCGGCGCCTTCTTCGCGGGCGCTCTCGTCGCGGGCGCCTTCGCGGCGGTCGCCTTCTTGGCGGCCGTCGCCTTCGCGGTCGGCTTGCGGGCCGGGACCGCCGTCGCGGAGGTGTGCTTCTTCCGGGCCACCCGGGCCGTGGTCGGGGTGGGCTTCTCCCCCGGCGACTTGGCCGCGCTCGCCCCGGTGGCCCGTTTCGTGGCGGTCGCGACCTTCTTCGCCGCCGCCTTCCGGTTCATCGGGGCCTTGCTGGCCCCGATGCCCTTCCGGGCGGAGGTGGGCCTGGTGGTGGCCCCGGTCTCGCTCCGTCGGGCATCGGCCATCGTCGCTCCTCCTCGGGTGGGTTGCCGAGGCCCGCACCGACGGTGCTGCCGACGGGACAGGCCCTGTCCGGCCGGGTCGGGCCGACCGGCGCCGGGTGTCTTCCCCCGCCCCTGTCGGCCAAACTTCGGGCCGCGGCCGGCCGGCCCGCGGCGCACGCACGGCCGCGCCGGCGGCCGAGGTGGCCGGGCCGGCGGGCACCGGCAGGACGTACCGCCGCTGCGGGCGACAGCGGCGGTACGCCGGCGGGCCGACGCTACGAGATCCGGCGGGATCCCGCCCTACGCGGCGCCGACGCGCGGCGGGGTCGGGGTGCCGTGGATGATCTGGGAGTGCGCCGCGAACGCCTGGGCCGCCACGCCGGCGATGACCGGACGCGCCTCCTCGGGCATCTGGGAGATCGCCTTCTGGACCACCTCCGGGTCGCCCTCGTACGTCATCAGCCCGAACATCAGCGGCAGCAGCTCGACCGGGGTGTCGCCCGCCCCTTCGGCGACCATCCGGTCCCACTCGCTCGCGGTGACGTGCTTCTCGATGAGCGGGAGAACCTGCTCCTCCTCGACCCGGAGATGCTCGTCCAGGGCGGGGCACATCCGGTCGAGGACGGCGGCGACGGCCTCGGCCGCCTCGCGGGTGGCGGTGTCGCGCCACGCCGCCGTGGCCGCGCGCAGCTCGACGGTCAGCTCATCGATGGTGCGGTGCTGCTGCTCCATGAGGTGCACCACCGGGGCGATCTCCGCCGCGCCGCGCTCCAGCAGCCTCGGCCAGAGGTGGGTGTCCTCGCTGTGGTGATGGTGGGAGAGCACCCCCTCGATGAGTTCGATGTGCCGGACGAGGACCTCCGCGCGCTGCCGGTCGCCGACGGCGGCGCCGCGGACGAGTTCCGGCAGCAGGGTGAACTCGCGGCGCATCATCGTGTGGGCCATGTACATCTCGCGCACGTCGGCGCGCGGTTCCGGTGCGGTCATGTGGTGCTCCCTGGTCAGGGTGGCGCCCGGCCGGGGTGGCCGAGCGGCTGGCGGTGGGGCGGGTCGCGGAGCGCCCGCCGGACCCCCTTATGTACCAATAGGTAAGGAATTGGACACTAGCGGGGCGGGACAGCCGCCGACAAATTTTTGTACCGGCCGGTTGTGCCGAGCTACGCTGACATCGAGATGGAGGTGGCACCGTGACCCAGCGGGGCAGACCGCGCGCATTCGACGACGAGCAGGCGCTCGACCGGGCGATGGAGGTGTTCTGGCGCCACGGCTACGAGGGCGCCTCGCTGGCGGAGCTGACCGCCGCGATGGGCATCAACAAGCCCAGCCTGTACGCGGCGTACGGCAACAAGGAGGAGCTCTTCCGCAAGGCGGTCGGCCGCTACGCGGAGACCGAGATGGCCTACGCCCGCGACGCCCTGGACCAGCCCACCGCCTACGAGGTGGTCGCCGCCTTCCTGCGGGCCAACGTGGCGGCCCTGACCCGCCTGGACCGCCCCGCGGGCTGCCTGTCCATCCAGGGTGGCACCGCCTGCGGCACCGACAACACCAACGTCGCGGAGTTCCTCGCCGCCAGTCGGCTGGCCGGTGAACGGCAGCTCGCCGACCGCTTCGTCCGGGCCGTCGAGGAGGGTGACCTGCCCGAGGGGAGCGACCCCGAGGCGCTGGCCCGCTTCGTCATGGTCGTCTCCGAGGGCCACGCCATCCATGCCGCCGCCGGGGTGTCGCGGGCCCAGCTGGAGCAGTCCGCCGAGATCGCCCTGCACGCCTTCACCGCGGCGGCCAGGATCGAGCGGCCGCTACCGACCCCGGCGGGCTGACACCCGCCGGGCGCCCGGCCGCCGGCCCGCCGAGCCCGCCCCGGAGGGTCAGGAGACCGGTGCGAGGTACTCGTGGAATCCCACCACCTGCCCACCGCGCATGACGAGGCGGATGCTGTGCCGTCCCTCGTACGGCTGAGCGAAGAACTCCCCGCGGCTGTGGTCCTCGAAGACCATGCCGTCCTCGGTGGCCGTCCCCCGCACGGACAGGATCTCGGTGATCCGGTTTCCCTCGCCGCCGAGCTGGCCGCAGAACTGGACGAGCTTGTCCCGCCCGTCCCGGCCCACGTACCGCCCGGGGGTGGGGGGATACGGCCACAGCACCTCGACCTCGTCGGCCAGGAGACCGAAGAACTCCTGCCACCGACCGGTCGACAGGCCCTGGCAGAAACACTCGTACGCCCGCTCGGCCCGAGCGACGACATCATCGGACGACATTGCTGATCCCTTCCGGATCGACTCACCATTGGCGGCCACCGCCCGTCGCCGAGGAAGAGACGCCCAGCTCCGGGTGGCGTTGACGGGTCAGTCGGCAGACTGCGCCTGGCACCGGTCCGCAACGCTAGACGGGGGCCGCGCGACCGGCCATGCGAGATCGTCCAGGATTCCTGCGCCATCCGCCGACCCTCGAACCGGCCGACGTCGGGCCGAGGCTGTGTCGGCGGCTCGACCGGGCACCGCTCGGGCGACTTCTGCCGGCACCACCCGGCCGTGGCCATGGATTACCGTCGCGTGGTGAGCTACCAGATGTGGGTGCAGCGGTTCGTCGGGGGCGGGCCGGCTCCGATGCTCGGGGCGGCTTTCGAAGCCGTCTTCGGGCCGTACGTCGACCGGCTGGAGCCGGAGTTCGGTTGCGCGCACGTCACGGTCCCCGACGGGGGTGACGCGACCTTCTACGGCGCCCTGTCCGACGTGGAGTTCGACAGCCTGATGATCAGCCACTTTTCCCCCGGCCAGGTGCTGGACCTGCTGGTCGAGTTCGCCCGGCGGGCCGACGCGGTGGTGATTCCGCCCGACTGCCCCACGATGTTGACCGTCGAGGACCAGCGGGACGACCTCCCCCAGGAGCTGCGTGCCGAGGCGGTGGTCGTGGCCGACGGCGCCGGCGTGGACGCGGTCCTGGCAGCCGGCTGAGCCGGGCCGGCGGCCGGTCGCAAGCGCACCTGAAGCGAATCGTAAGCGGGCTCTGGCAGTGTTCCGGGTGTCAGCGAGACACGGACCGGACATCCCAGGAGATCACGATGCGCAGGATCATCAACTCGACCTACCTCACCCTCGACGGCGTCATCGAGAACCCCGCGTGGACCATGCCGTACTTTGACGACGAGGCCGCCGCCTTCGCGGGCGAGCAGACGGACGCGGCCGACGCGCTGCTGATGGGCCGCCGCACGTACGACGGCTTCGCCGCCGCCTGGCCGAACATGGACGAGAGCGACCCGACCACCGGCGCGGCCTACTTCAACAACGTCAAGAAGTACGTCGCCTCGACCACCCTGACCGACCCGGAGTGGAACAACACCGAGGTGCTGCGGGGGGACCTGATCGAGGAGGTCACCAAGCTCAAGGCCGGCGACGGCAAGAACATCCTGATGTACGGCTACGGCGTGGTCACCCACGCCCTGGTCAACGCGGGGCTGGTGGACGAGGTCCGGTTCTGGATCCACCCGGTGCTCCAGGGCGGCCCGTCGATCAGCTCCCCGCTGGGTGAAGTGCCGACCACGCTCGCCCTGGCCGACACCCGGGTCATGAAGAGTGGCGTGATCATCGCCTCCTACCGGCCGGTCGTCGGGCAGTGACGACCGGCCGGCCGTGGCCCGGGCGCACCCGGGCCACGGCGGCGGTCGGCGACCCCCGTCCTCGTCGGTCGCCGCTCAGCGGTGCGGTGCGTGGGCGCCGTGCCGGGGCGGGCGGCCCACGGACTGGCCCGGTGCGACCACCACGAACTGGCCCATCATCCCGGCGTCCTCGTGGTACAGCAGGTGGCAGTGGTACATGTACGGCACGTCCGGGTCACTGTGGTCGGTGAAGCGCAGGGCGATCCGGATCGGCCGGTGGGGTGGGAGGTAGACGGTGTCCTTCCATCCGCCCAGCGCCGGCGGCGGCGCCTCGCCGCCGTCCGTGAGCACCTGGAACTGCACGTCGTGCACGTGGAAGTTGTGCGGCGTGCCGTCCCGGTTGACCACCTCCCACACCTCGGTGGTGTCGCGGGTGGCGGCGAAGTCGATCCGGTCCAGCTCCATCGAACGGCCGTTGATGCCGCGCCCCAGGAACTCCAACGTCCGGGTGGTCGTGGCCGACGCGGGGTCGAGTCGGTCCATCGGCGCCAGCGCGTCGGGCACCGCCGGCGACGCGACGAGCCGGTCCGCCGCGCGCAGCTCCAGCACGTCGAAGCGGTCCCGGCCGCCGGCGAACCGGTCGGCGAGCGCCCCGGCGCCCAGGTCGGGACCGGTGCTGCGCAGCGTGATCCGTTCCCCCGGGCGTACGGTCACCACGATCTCGGCGCGCTCTCCCGGGGAGAGTCGCACCCGGTCCAGTCGGGCGGTACGCGGCAGCAGCCCGCCGTCGCTGGCGATCAGGTCGAATCGGCGGCCGTCGGCGAAGCCGAAATCGTAGAGGCGCGCGGTGGAGGCGTTGACCAGCCGCAGCCGGACCCGCTCGGTGGTCACGTCCAGGTACGGCCCGACGGTTCCGTTGACCAGCAGGGTGTCACCGAGCACGCCGATGCTGGAGATGGTGTTGCGGGTCCTGCGGAACTGGCCGCTGCCCGAGAAGCTCCGGTCCTGCACGATCACCGGTATGTCGTCCACGCCGTAGTGGCGGGGCAGCGGCAGGGCCGCCTCGCGGTCGTCGTCGAGCAGGAACAAGCCGGCCAGGCCCCGGTAGACGTGCTCCTCGGTCGCGCCGTGCGGGTGCGGGTGGTACCAGAGGGTCGCCGCCGGCTGGTCCACCCTCCAGCTGGGTGACCAGGTGGCGCCCGGGCGGATCGTCTGGTGCGGGCCGCCGTCCATCCGGGCCGGCAGGTGCATCCCGTGCCAGTGCACGCTGGTCTCCTCGGGGAGCCGGTTGACCACGTTCACCACCACCCGCTCCCCCCGCTTCGCGCGCAGGGTCGGGCCGAGGAAGTCGCCGTCGAAACCGGCGGTGCGGGTGCGCCGGCCGTCGCCGCGGAAGTCGCGACTGCCCTCGCGCGCCAGCAGGTCGAACACCCGCCGCCCCTGCCCGTCGACCCGGGAGGCCGCCAACGGGGGTACGGCGAGCGGCCGGACGAAGTCGACCTCGCCCACCGTGTCGGTGCCGGCGCGGGCGAACGCCCAGCCGCCGACGGCGACGCCGCCGCAGCAGAGGACGAGGACGACGGCGAGCACGCCGACGAGCACGCGGGCCAGGGGTCGTCGTGTGGTCACGGTGGCACCTCCGGTGGGTCGGTACCAGTAGCGTGACTTCATATCGGCGGCGTTGCCAGCGGCTGGGACCGAGTTCCGGGACCGCTCCGGGATACCCCTGATCGGGCAGCTCCGGGATCACCCGCGCAGCCGGGGGCCGTTCCGCCGTCGCCGGACGCAGTCGCGCAGCGCCCGGAGCACCGCGCCGCCGGGTCAGGGAGGGGTCAGCCCGACGCGAACGGCCCGGCGACCGAAGTTACCGGTCGGTGCCAGGCCGTTCCGCTGGTGGTGGCGAGTTTCGCGGTGGTGCGGCGTCGCGCCGGTCAGGGGCCGCGCGGCAGGGGTTCGGCCAGCGCCCGCAGATCCGCCGGAAGCTGCGCCATGGCCTTCTGGAACTCCCGGTGCCCGACCACCCGGTGCATGGTCTGGAGGACGGCACGCACGCCCCGCTCCGCCACGGCTCGTTCCACTCCGGAGCGGTCGGCCACCCGGCGCAGGAACTCGTCGTACCCGAACGGCTCGGGGTCCTCTGTGCCCTTGACCAGCAGCGAACGCAGCGGGTCCGCGAGGTGGTCGGCCACGGCCGCCGCTTCGCCGCCGCTGATCCGCTGGGACAGGGTGCTCAGGGTGGCCTCGGTCAGCGACTGCGCCGTCTCCGGCGGTACGCCCGCCCGTGCGGCGACCTTGTCGAAGAACTTCAGCTCGACCATGCCATGTCCTTCCGTGCCGGAGGCAGCTGGCTACCCTCGGTCACCGGCCACAAACGTGACGTGATGGAGCAGGCGGGCAGGCGGATCGGGCTCTCTGGCTGAGAGGTCCGAACGACAACCTGTTCGGATCCCTTGTCTTATTTGCCCGAATAATCCCTTCTATGACGGTCCCGGCCGGCGCTGTGCGGCGCCGGCCGGGACCACCCCGCTCCCCGTCGCTCAGCTTCGGTTGATCGTGAACGTGCTGGTGGTGTTCCGGATGTCCTGGTAGTTGTCGCTCAGCCGGAGGTTGACGAAGGTGGCGGAGCCGACCGCCGGGCCCTGTCCGGCCTCCGGCATCTCGTTGACCCAGATCCCGTAGCCGGACTTGGCGTCGAAGGCGTCACCGCTGCGCCGCGCCCCGGAGATCGACACGTTGGTGAAGACCGTGTCGGTGATCGGGTTCTCCGGCTGGCCGCCCGTGTACTTCGTCTGGAACATGATTCCGGAGTACGTCGGGTCGACGATGTCGACGTCCGACACCCGGATGCCGCGGAACTCCTTCGACGCCGAGAAGACCCAGATCGCCGGGAAGGTCTGCGCGCCCCAGAAGTGGCCACCGGCCCGGATCAGTGAGATGTTCTCGAACCGGGTGGGCGGGCTGGCCCCGAACCCGATGAACGGATAGCCGAAGTCCAACGAGCTGATCGTGATGCCGGAGTACGTCAGCATGTCCGCGATGTAGAGGTTGCGGAACACGTTGTCGTAGCCCCCGTACACCGCGACACCCGCCGCCCGCCAGGTCAGCGTGGCGGTCAGGTTCTCGAACACGTTGCCGTGGTTGGCCTCGGACGCCCCCTGGTCGGTGGCCGAGAAGAGCGCGAAGGCGTCGTCCCCGTTGGACCGGCCCTCCGAGTTCGCGACCAGGTTGTTCGTGCTGCCGTTGGTCATGTTCACCGCGTCGGCGAAGGTGTCCCGGAACCGGCTGTTGGTGATCTTGAGGCCGCTGACGCCCACCCCCCAGTACGCGCAGACGACGTGCTCGACCCAGACGTTGTCCAGCGTCATGTTGTCGACGTCCTTCAGCTCGCCCCAGACCTTCCCCGGCCCGTCCTGCCGGACGGTGTAGTTGCCGAAGAACGCGAGGTGCTCGAAGGAGGACCCGCTCGCCGAGGACTCCACCCGGAAGCCGGCGTCGGTGTTCTGCTGTGCGGTGGGCGTCTGGAAGCGGGTGAACCACATGCCCGCGCCGACCACCTTGACCGCCCTGCCGTAGACCTGGAACTTCTGGGCGGTCTCGTAGGTGCCGGCCGGCAGGTAGACCCCGACCAGGTTGCCGGTGCTGTCCATCCGGACCCGGTCCAGGGCGTTCTGCACGTCGGAGTGGCCGAACCCGTTCGGCACCGCGTACCGGGCCGGGTCCGGGTTGGCCCGCGGCGCGACCTGCTCCAGGTTGATGAAGTCGATGGCGTACGTGGTGCCGTTCGCCGGGTCCTTCTGCAACCGGATCCGGCTGCCCGCCGGGACCGTCGAGTTCAGCAGCACGTTCGCCTCGTCGTAGAGGTGCCGCGGCGGGCCCGCGCTGGGCGAGTCGCTGGGGCTGGCCTCCGCGCCGTAGAGCCAGATGTGCTTCGAGGTGAGGCTGATCGGCTTGTGCAGCACCCCGTTGACGTAGATGTTCAGCGTCGAGTCGATCCCGCCGCCGCCCGGCGCGTCCGGGATGGAGAAGCGGGTGACCAGGGCGTTGGCCGGCGCCTTGGTGGTCCACTCGACGTACGCGCCGGTGCTGTCGAGGGTCACCGCCCGCCGGCCGGACGCCTCGCCGGCCAGGTCGCCGATGGTCCGGTTCGGCGCGAGCACCCGCGCCCCGCCGCCGACCGAGCCCTCCTCGGCCTCGTACATGTCGTACGGCAGGTTCGCCCCGCGGCCGACGAAGAGCGACCGTTCACTGGTGTTGTTCTGCCGCTTCACCGGCAGTTCGTTGGCGTCGTCGGCCAGCACGACCCGGACGGTGTACCGACCGTTGGCCGCCGTCCAGGTGCCGAGGTCGACCGGGCCGGCGGTCGCCCCGGCGGCGATGGTGCCGCCGTACGAACCGGTCAGCGTGCGGACCACGGTGCCCGCGTCGTTGAGCACGGTCAGCGTGATGCCGTGGGCGCCGCTCGCCGAGGCGACCGTGCCCTGGTTGCGCAGGGTCACCGCGAAGTTGACCGGGGTGCCGGCGCTCGGCGTGCCGGGCGACCAGGTCACCGCCGAGGCGACCAGGTCGGAGCTGGACACCGGGCTGACGGTCAGCGCGGTCGGGCTGGTGTAGCTGTTGTTCGCCTCGTCCTGCTCGATCACCGTGTTCGCCTCGTCGACCTTGCCGACCAACTCGTACCGGCCGGCGTTGCGCGAGCCGATGCTCGCCGAGACGGTGGTCGACGCGCCGGCGGCCAGGGCGCCGACGGCGGCCGTGCCGACCTTCGTCGTACCCAGGTAGAGGCCGACGGCGGTGGCGGCGGAGGCCGAGGTGCCGGCGTTGCGGACGGTGGCCGACAGGGTGATCGTGTCGGTCTCGACCGGCGCGGCGGGCGACGCGGTGAGGCCGGTGACGGTCAGGTCCGGGTTCGGCGCCGCGACGCCGATCACCTGGAGCTCGGCCACCTGCCCGTTGGTGGAGCCGGAGTTCGCGGTGAACTGGAGCCGGACATCGGCGGCCGTCGCCGAGACCGGGATGGTCACCGTGTTGCCGCTGGTCGGAGCGAACGAATACGTCGCCGCGCCGACCAGCGTGCTGAACCCGGACGCGGACTGGTCGCGGCCGAGCACCTGGAAGGTCTGGGTACGCGGACCCCAGGCCGGGTCGGGGTTGAGTTTCACCACCAGCGAACTGATCCGCGCGTTCGCGCCCAGCGCCACGGTCAGCGTGCTCGGGTACGCCCCGGGCGCACCCTCCCAGTAGGTGCTGACGTCGTCGTCGTTGGCCTTCGCCGCGGTGAAGACGTGCACCGTCGAGGAGGCGGTGATCGGCTTGCCGACGGCGAGGTTGCCGCCGCCCGGGGTGGTGCCCTCGCGGGTGACCGTGTTGCTGTTCGCCGACACGTTCCCCGCCGCGTCCCGGGCCCGGACGAAGTAGGAGACGGTGGCGGTGTCCGGTTGGTTGTCGGTCCAGGCGAGGGTCGAGCCGTTGACGCTGCCGCGGAGCGTGCCGTTGGCGTACACGTCGTAGCCGGTGACCCCGACGTTGTCGGTGGCCGCGGTCCAGGTCAGGCGGATCTGACCGGCGGCCGGCTGGGTGTGGGACAGGTTGCCCGGCGCGGTCGGCGCCACCGTGTCGCCGGTGTTGCCGGTGCGGGTCACCGTGTTGCTGTTCGCCGACTGGTTGCCCGCGGCGTCCCGGGCCCGGACGTGGTACGCGACGGTCGCGCCGGCCGGCTGGGTGTCGGTGAAGGTCAGCGTGGAGCCGTTGACGCTGGTCCGGAGCACGCCGTTGGCGTACACGTCGTAGCCGGTGACGCCGACGTTGTCGGTGGACGCGGTCCAGGTCAGCCGGACCTGGTCGGTGGCCGGTTCGGTGAAGGCCAGGTTCCCCGGCGCCGAGGGCGGCTGGGTGTCCCCGGCCGCCGGGCCGTAGACCTCCAGTTCGGAGAGCTGCCCGGCGGACCAGCCGGTGTTGGCGGTGATGAGCAGCCGGACGTAACGGGTGGCCGCGGTGGGCACGGTGACGGTGACCGTGTTGCCGGCGGCCGGGTCGAAGGCGTACGCCGCCGAGGCGACCAGGGTGCTGAAGGTCGACCCGTTGGTGCTGCCCTGCACGGTCAGCGTCTGGGTACGCGCCTGCCAGCCGGCCGGCAACTTGAGCACCAGCCGGTTGACGTTCACCGTGGCCGCCAGGTCGGCCTGGATCCACTGCGGGAAGGCGTTGTTGGCGCTCTCCCAGTAGCTGGCGGCGTTGCCGTCGTTGGCGTTGCCGGCGCCGTACACGTCGGCGTGGCTGCTCTCCGCCATCGCCCTGCCGAGCGCCAGGTTGGTCGACGAGGTGGCGGCCCCGTACACCTCCACCTCGGCGAGCTGGGCGGCGGACCAACCGGTGTTCGCGGTGATCGCGATGCGGACGAACCGGGTGCTGGTGGCGGGGAAGCCGATGGTCACGGTGTTGCCGTTGGCCGGGCTGAAGGAGCGGCCGGCGGAGGTGACGATGGTGGCGAAGCCGTTGCCGTCCGGGCTGCCCTGCACGGAGAGCGTCTGGGTACGCGCCTCCCACGCTGCGGGCAGCTTCAGGACCACCTGGTCGATGGACCGGCTGGCGCCGAGGTCGACCTGGGCCCACTGCGGGAGGGCACCGCTGCTCTCCCAGTAGCTGCCCTGGTTGCCGTCGGTCAGGTTGGCGGTGACGTACGGACCGTTGGTGCTGCTGGCGGTGGCGGCGTGGCCGGCGGCGAGGTTCGGGCCGCCGGCGGCGACGGCCGGGGGCGCGGGGGCCGCGGTGACGGCCAGGCCGACCGCGGCGAGCACCGCGACCATTCGGGTACGGAATCTGGACATGGTGGGGGTACACCTTCTTCCGGGGGATGTGGAGAGGCGTGTGCGGTGGGGCGAGGGGGCGGCGGGGCTCCGGCCGGTGGACGGGGCCCCGCCGCACCGGTCAGGTGGCGTGGACCTCGAACTCGGAGAGCTGGCCGGCGGGCCAGCCGGTGTTGCCGGTGAAGGTCAGCCGGACGAACCGGCGGTCACCGGCCGGCAGCGCGATGGACACGGTGTTGCCGCCGGCCGGGTCGAAGGTGTGGCCGGCCGAGGGCTTCAGGGTGGTCCAGGTCGTGCCGTCGGTCGAGCCGAGCACGGCCAGGGTCTGGGTGCGGGTCTGCCAGGCCGACGAGGGTGGCAGCTTCAGCACCACCCGGGACACCGGTCGGGCGGTGCCCAGGTCGACGGTGAGCGACTGGGGGAACGCGTTGTTGGCGCTCTCCCAGTAGGTGCCGGCGTTGCCGTCGACCGCGTTGGTCGCGACGTACACGTCGGCGTGGCTGGTCGCGGTGACCGGTCGCCCGGCCGCCAGGTTGCCGCTCGGCGGCGGGGTCGTGGGCGGGGGCGTGGTGGTGGGCGGCGGCGTGGTGGTCGTGCCGCCGTACACCTCGAACTCGGCGACCTGGCCGGCGGGCCAGCCGGTGTTGCCGGTTACGGTGACCCGGACGAACCGGCGGTCACCCGCCGGCAGCGGGATCGACACGGTGTTGCCGCCGGCCGGGTCGAACAGGTAGCCGGCCGAGGCCTTCACCGTGGCGAACGACGATCCGTCGGTGGAGCCGAGCACCGACAGCGTCTGGGTACGCCGCTCCCAGCCGGTCGGGAGCTTCAGCACCACCCGGTCGACGGAGCGCGCCGCGCCGAGATCGACGGTCAGCGACTGCGGGAAGGCGTTGTTGGCGCTCTCCCAGTAGCTGGCGGCGTTGCCGTCCACCGCGTTGGTCGCGGCGTAGTTCTGCGTGGCGCTGGAAGCGACCACCGGCCGGCCGAGTGCCAGGTTCCCGCCGGTCGGCGGCGGAGTGGTCGGCGGTGGGGTGGTGGGCGGTGGGCTGGTCGGGGGCGGGCTGGTCGGGCCGCCGCCCCACTGCGGTTCCGGCCACGGCCCGCAGTACGGGTTCGCGGTGTACCAGCCGGAGTTGCCGGCGCCCTGGGTGATCTGGAAGCCGCTGCCGACGCAGTTGTGGATCGGGTTGGCCTGGGCGATCCCGGTGGCGCGCACGTTGGTGAAGGACACCTGGCTGGGCGCCTGCACTTGGAGGGCGTACGTGCCGGCGCCGTCGATGCGCACGTTGGTGAAGCTGATTCCGCTGGTGGCGCCCTCAATCCAGTGCAGCGCGGCGTACGAGCTGTCCAGGATGTCGGTGTCGGTGACGTTGATCGCCGCGCCCTGGATCGGTTCGTTGAGCGCGGAGAACCAGATCGCGCCGACGCCGAACCGCCAGTTGTAGTCGGAGTTGCCGTTGCGGATCAGGGTGTTGCGGGCGACGGTGATCGTGCCGGAGACGGCGGTCGGTCCCTGGACCCCGGGATAGCGGTTGGCGACGTGGATGCCGCCGCCGTTGGTGACCGAGTCGGCGGTGACGTTGTCGGTGATCCGGATGTCCCGCCCGCCGTAGGTGACCAGGTGGTTCGCCAGGATCGTCACGCCGATGGTGTTGAAGGTGAACGAGTTGCCGACGTTCGGCACGGTCTGCGCCCACATGGCGAGCGCGTCGTCGCCGGTGTTGCGGACGAAGGTGTTGGTCACCGTGGAGTTGGTGACGCCCCAGTGGAAGTTCACCCCGTCGGCGGTCTGGTCGAGGATCCGGCTGTTGCGGATGGTGAAGTTGTCCATCGGCCCGTCCATCCACGCGCCGACCTTGGTGTGCTGCATCCAGACGTTGTCCACGACCGAGTTCGTCATGGCCCCACCGATCGCGTTGACCTGGTCCTCGTCGACCCGCTCGCGGATGTCGCCGATGATCGCGAAGTCCCGCAGGGTGACGTTGCGGCTGGGCCCGCCCGCCTCGTGCGGCCGGATCTCACCGGAGTAGCCGCCGCCGGGAACGTACTTGCCGTAGATGCCGGCCGCCCGCTTGCGGTCGGTGGGGTGCCGGCCGCCGAGCACCGAATGCCACGGCCCGGCGCCGCGCAGGGTCACCCCGTCGACCACGACGTGGTCCCAGAGGGTGAAGGTGCCGGTGGGGATCCACACCGTCCTGCCCTGCGCCCGGCCGGCGTCGACGGCGGCCTGGAACTTCGCGGTGGAGTCGGTGGCGCCCGTCGGGTCGGCGCCGAAGTCGGTCACCACGTCCAGGACGCCGGCCGGCTTGGCGATCGGCGCACCGACCAGCTCGAAGTCGGCCAGGTCGATGGTGAAGGTCGGCGACTGAGCGGTCGAGGAGACCTGGAGGCGGATCTTCGTACCGGCCGGGTAGGTGGTCCCGAACAGGGTCCGGGTCTCGTCGTAGAAGTGGTGCGGGTTGGTGTCGCCGGGGTTGTTGTTGAACGGGTAGCCGCCGTAGTACCAGCCGTACCGGGAGGTGACCGGGACGGCCTTGACCAGGGTGCCGTTGGCCCGCAGATCGATGCTGGCGTCCCGGCCGGTGCCGGCGGCGTTGTCCGGCAGGCTGTAGCGGAAGGTCACCGCGTCGGCCGGCGCGGTGAGGGTGAACTCGACGTACTCGCCGACGGCGTCGAGGGTGACGGCCTCCCGGCCGGACGCCTCCGACGGCAGCGTGCCGTAGCGGCGGTCCGGGCCGATCTTCGTGCCGTTGTGCGCGACCTCCTCCGCCTCGTGCTCGACGAACGGGACGGTCGCGCCCCGGCCGGGGATGTCGAAGGGGGACAGCCCGGCGGCGTGGGCCGGGGTGGCGGTGCTGGTCAGCGTGACAACGGTGAGCGAGGCGGCGACGAGGGCGGCGGCGAGGGCGGCGGCCCCCGCGCGGGTGCGGACTCTTCGGGGTGGGTGCGGGACGGCGGTGGCGTGCTCGGGCATGAGCGAGGCTCTCCCTTTCGTGGCTGGTGCAGGTCCCCCCGTGCGGTACGGCTGTGCGTGGGGTGGGCACCTCCTCTCGGGCTCGGGCCGGTCGGTCCGGCAGGATGGCTCGGTGCCGGCGGCAGGGACGGGGCCGCCGGCACCGAGGCGTGACGTCAGGCCGGTTCGGGCCCGACCACGGACTTCTCGGGGGTACGCAGCCAGACGGCGGTGTCCGGCGGCAGCAGGTCGTCGTCGAGCGGTCCGCTGGCCAGGAGCAGCTGTCCCCGCGCCGGCAGCGGCACCGGCGCGTCGGAGAGGTTGACCAGGCAGCGGAAGCCCCCGCCGCGGCTGAACGCGAGCACCCGTTCCGGGGCGGGCAGCCAGTGCAGCTCGCCGTCGCCGAGCGCCGGGTCGACCCGCCGGATCGCGATCGCCGCCCGGTACAGCTCGAGCATGGAGTGCGCGTCGCCGGTCTGTGCCTGTACCGTCCGGTCCTTCCAGTCGGCCGGCTGCGGCAGCCAGGGCGACGCGGACCCGTCCGGGCTGAAGCCGAACGGGGGTTCCTCGCCGGACCAGGGCAACGGCACCCGGCAGCCGTCCCGGCCCGGGTCGACGTAGCCGGAGCGCGGCCACATCGGGTCCGTACGCCGCTCCGGGGGAATGTCCTCGACCTCCGCGAGCCCGAGTTCCTCGCCCTGGTAGACGTAGGCGGCGCCGGGGAGCGCGAGCGAGAGCAGCGCCGCCGCACGGGCCCGGGTGGTGCCGAGTTCGAGGTCGGAGAAGATCCCTTCCCGCTTCTTGGCGAAGCTGAAGGTGGTGTCCTCCCGGCCGTACCGGGTGACGTGCCGGGTGACGTCGTGGTTGGAGAGCACCCAGGTGGCCGGGGCGCCGACGGGCGCGTGCGCGCTCAGCGTCCCGTCGATGCTCTCGCGCAGCGCGTCGGCGTCCCAGGCGCAGCCGAGGAAGTCGAAGTTGAACGCCGCGTGCAGCTCGTCCGGGCGCAGGTAGTTGGCGAACCGCTGCCGGTCCGGCATCCACACCTCACCGATCAGTGCCCGGTCGCCGGGGTAGGAGTCGGCGATCCGCCGCCAGTCGCGGTAGATCTCGTGCACCCCGTCGAGGTCGCGGAACGGGTGCGGCCGGTCCGGCCGGGTCTCGGGCAGCGTGCCGTCCTTGACCAGCAGGCCGGCCGAGTCGATGCGGATGCCGTCCACTCCCCGGTCGAACCAGAACCGCAGGATGTCCTCGAACTCCGACCGCACCCGGGGGTGGTCCCAGTTGAAGTCCGGCTGCTCGGGGGTGAACAGGTGCAGGTACCAGTCACCGGGGGTGCCGTCGGGGTTGGTGGTCCGGGTCCAGGTCTCCCCACCGAACTCGCCGACCCAGTCGGTGGGTGGTTGATCGCCGTTCGGGCCCCGGCCGGGGCGGAACCAGAACAGGTCCCGCTCGGGCGCGCCGGGCCCACCGGCGAGCGCGGCCTGGAACCACCGGTGCGCGGCGGAGCAGTGGTTCGGCACCACGTCGACGATGGTCCGGATGCCGCGCGCGTGGGCCTCCGCGATCAGCGCCTCCGCCTCGGTGAGGGTGCCGAAGACCGGGTCGATGTCGCGGTAGTCGGCCACGTCGTAGCCGGCGTCGGCCATCGGGGAGGGGTACCAGGGGCTGAACCAGATCGCGTCGACACCGAGCGCGGACAGGTGGTCCAGCCGGGACCGGATGCCGGCGATGTCGCCGATGCCGTCGCCGTTGCCGTCGGCGAAGCTACGGGGATACACCTGGTAGATCACCGCTCCACGCCACCACGGGCCGCCATCTGCTGTGGACACGAGCACCTGCTTTCTGAAGGTCTTCGGGGCTAGCCCTTGAGGCTGCCTGTGGTCAGACCGGACATGATGTTCCGCTGGAAGATCAGGAAGATGACGACGGTCGGGAGCGCGGCGATGACCGACGCGGCGATCACGACGTTCATGGGCGTGCCACCCGAGAAGGCGTAGATGCCGACGCTGACCGTGCGGGTCTCGGGCGACGGCATGACCAGCTTCGGCCAGAGGAAGTCCTTCCAGACCGCCGTCACGGCGAAGATCGAGACGACCCCGAGGATGGGGCGGGAGATCGGCAGGATGATCGACCACAGCGTGCGCAGCGGCGTCGCCCCGTCCATGAGGGCCGCCGCCATCAGCTCTTCGGGAATGGAGTCGAAGAACCGTTTCAGCAGGAAGATGTTGAACGCGTTCGCGACCAGGGGCAGCCAGATCGCGAACGGCGAGTCGAGCAGGTTGACGTGCAGGATCGGCAGGTCGATCACGGTGACGTACTGCGGGACGATGAGGACCATCGCGGGAATCATCAGCGTCGCCAGCATCAGGCCGAGGATGGCGTTGCCGAAGACCGGTCGGAGCTTCGACAGGGAGTACGCCGCGGCGGTGTCGAGCACGAGCTGGAACAGCACCGCGCCGGCCGCGTAGTAGAAGGTGTTGAACAGCAGCTTGGCGAGGTCCAGGTTGTTCCACGCGTCGGCGTAGTTCTGCCACTGCGGATCCCGGGGGACCAGCGTGGGCGGGGTCTGCGCGATCTCCTGGCCGGACTTGAGCGCGCCGGTGACCATCCAGTAGAGCGGCCCGAGAAAGACGAGCGTGAAGCCCACGACGACGCCGGCCAGCACCGTCCAGTAGATGATCCTGCCCCGCCCCCGCCTGAGCTGGCCATGGGAGATGAGGGTCCGGGTCCCGGAGTCCTGTGCCATTCCTCGCCCTCCTAGTCCTGTTTCGCGCTGAGCCGCAGGTAGGCGGCGGAGAACCCGGCCAGCACCACGAGCATGATCACGCCGAGCGCCGCGGCACCGTTGAGATCGTTCTGGAAGAATCCGTGCTGGTAGATGAGGTACGCCACCGAGGTCGCGGAATCCTCCGCACCCGCACCGTTGGCGAGGATCAGTGGTTCGATGAAGAACTGCATCGTGGCGACGATCTGCAGCATCGCCAGGAGCGCGAGGATCAACCGGGTCTGCGGGATCGTCACGTGGACGATGCGCCGCCAGATGCCCGCGCCGTCGAGCTCG
Organism: Micromonospora psammae; assembly: GCF_036902725.1. Taxonomy (NCBI): domain Bacteria; kingdom Bacillati; phylum Actinomycetota; class Actinomycetes; order Micromonosporales; family Micromonosporaceae; genus Micromonospora; species Micromonospora psammae. The sequence continues at coordinate 37,682 of NZ_JBAKHM010000033.1, forward strand.
GCCGCTTCGTAGAGTTCGCCGGGGATGTTCTGCAGTGCCGCCAGATAGATGAGCACCGCGCCGCCCATGTTCATCCACGTCGACGCGATCACCATCGCCGGCATCGTCATCTCGGGCGACTGCATCCACTGCGACGTCGGCAGGTGCAGTGCCTTGAGGATCGCGTTGAAGAGTCCGGCGTCGCTGGGGTCGTACGCGTAGAACTTGAAGAGGAAGAGCGCCGAGGCGGGCGGCAGCATCACCGGCAGGTAGACCAGGATCCGCAGGTAACCCGTGGCGTGGCGGAACTCGTTGAGCAGGATCGCCACGAAGAACGGCACCGCGTACCCGAGCAGGAGCGCGAGGACGGTGAAGAAGAGGGTGTTCCGCCAGGCGGTCCAGAAGCTGGGGTCGTCGAGGATGCGGGCGTAGTTGTCCCAGCCCACCCAGGTGGTCTCGCCACGCCGGGTGCGCTGGAAGCTCATCACGACGCCGCGGACCATCGGGTACCAGGAGAAGACCGCGAAGCAGAGCAACGCCCCGAACAGGAACGCGTGCCCGGTGAGGTTGTCCCGTACCTTGCGGCCGCGGCTCGTGCGCTCCGGCCCGGCCGGGTACGGCGGCGCTGCGCGGCCCGGGTTTCTGGTGGCACCCGGGACGGTGGTGATCGCCAAGGCAACTCCTGCGGAAGTCGGTGACCGGACGGTGCGGCGCGGGGTGTGGGGGCCGGCGTGCCGGCCCCCACACCACCGCATCAGCTCTCCGCGGCCAGCAGCTGGTTGACCTTGTCCTCGGCCGTCTTGAGCAGTGCGTCGATGTTCGCGTTCGGGTTCGTCAGCACACCGGACATCGCGGCGTCGAGTACGGCGTAGATCGCTTGCGCGTTGCGGGGCTCGCCCTTGATCGGCACCGGGTTCGCCTCGAAGATCGCGAAGTTCGTGGTGTCGAGGTTCGCGTTCGCCTTGCGCAGCTCGAACTCCTGCTTCTGCGCGTCGCTGCCGGCCGCGAAGAGCAGCGGCTGGGGCAGGCCCACCGGGTAGTTCTGCGGCTTGGCCCGGACGTAGTCGAACTGACCCTTGCCCGGCGTCAGCTTCTGGTAGGCGATCCACTTCAGACCGGCCTTGACCTGCTCGGGGGTGAGGCCCTTCTTGAAGAAGTAGCCCTCGCCACCGCCGAGCGTCGCCTTCGCCGGGCCGTCCTGACCGGGCAGCGGGCCCATCGCCCAGTCCTGGAACTTGCCCTGGAACTGGCTGACGATCGCCTGGGTGGCGTCCGGCGCGCCGATGAACATGCCGACCTTGCCGGCGCCCGCGTTGGTCAGCAGGTCGCCCCACTGCAGCAGTTGGCGGGAGCCCATGCTGTTGTCGCCGTACCGCATGTCCTTGAGGTTCTGCAGGACCTGCCGGCCCATCGCGTTGTTGAAGTCGGCCTTCTTGCCGTCCTCGCTCAGCACCTGCCCACCCTGGGAGTAGAGCAGGGAGGTGAAGTGCCAGCCTCCGGTGTTGCCGGCGCTGTACTCCGAGTAGCCGGCGATGCCGTTGCCGAGCGCGGAGATCTTCTTGGCCGCGTCCCGGACCTGGGCCCACGTCTTCGGCGGGTTGTTCACGTCGAGCCCCGCCCGCTGGAACAGGACCTTGTTGTAGACCAGACCCATCGAGTAGTTCTTCACCGGGACGGCGTAGAGCTTGCCGCCGTCGCTGAAGACCTCCTTGAGCGCCGGGTCGACGCTGTCCCAGGTCGGGATCGTGTCCTTGGTGGCGAACTCGGTGATGTCCATGGCCTGACCGGAGTCGAGCACCTGCTGGAGATCGGTCATGTACCCGTAGAACACGTCGGTCACGGTGCCGCCGGCGAGGCGGGCGGCGAAGTCCGGCGGGTTGTTGCACTGCTCGCCGACGCTGACGCTCTTGACGACGACGTCAGGGTTCTGCCGCTGGAACTCGGCGACGTCGTCGTTCCAGTTCTTCAGCAACTCCTTCTGCGAGCCGACCGGCTGGCAGTCGACGGTGATGGTGACCTTGCCGCCGGCATCGGTCGTGGCGTCGTCACCCTTCGTGGAGCAAGCCGTGAGGCTGAGCCCCAGGCCGGCCACGAGCGCCAACGCCGCAGCCTTCCGGTATCTCGGTACGGACATCTGTCCACCCCTTCGGGAACGGGCGTCGCTATGCGGATCTGGCTCTCTTGCTCGGATGTTTCGTGGCGATGACGATACAAAGCCGTACGGGTGTCCGCAATAACTGGACTAAAATCTGCAAGACAGCGATCGCAGCGTCGAGGGACAGCAAAAAGGGCGGACCCGCAGGGGTCCGCCCTTTTTGTCCTACGCCTCGGGTGCCGGAACTGATCAGCCGGTCCCGCGCACCGGCCCGGTGGAGCCACGCACCACCAACTCGGGCTCGAAGAGCAGCTCGTCGGCGAGCACGCCGGCCCCCTCGATCTGGGTGACCAGCAGGTCGACGGCGGCCTGCCCCATCGTCTCGATCGGCTGCCGGACCGTGGTCAGGGGCGGGTCGGTGCAGGTCATGAACGCGGAGTCGTCGAACCCCACCACCGAGATGTCGCCCGGCACCGAGCGACCCAACCGGCGGGCCGCCCGGATGGTGCCGAGGGCCAACACGTCGCTGGCGCAGATGACGCCGGTCACCCCCCGCTCGACGAGCTTGGTCGCGGCGACACGGGCCCCCTCCATGGAGAAGCTGGAGCGTTCCACACACTCGTCGCCGTCGGTCCAGTCGGCCACCTGGATCATCGCGGCCAGCTTCCGCCGGGACGGCACGTGGTCCTCCGAACCGAGCACCATGCCGATCCGCTCGTGGCCCAGCGAGCGCAGGTGCCCGTACGCCTGCTCCACCGCGACCGCGTCGTCGGTGGAGACCCGGGGGAACCCGAGCTCGTCGACGCCCGCGTTGACCAGCACCACCGGCAACCCCCGGTCGGTGAGCCGCCGGTAGTGCTCGTGCGACGCGTCCGCCAGCGCGTACGACCCACCGGCGAAGATCACCCCGGACACCTGGTGGTCCAGCAGCATCTCCACGTAGTCCGACTCCGGGACGCCGCCGATGGTGCGGGCGCAGAGCGCGGGGGTGAAGCCGCGCTGGGCCAGCGACCCGGTCACCACCTCGGCGAGCGCCGGGAAGATCGGGTTCTGCAACTCCGGCAGCACCAGACCGACCAGCCGCGCCCGCTCGCCCCGCAGCTTGGTGGGGCGCTCGTAGCCGAGGACGTCGAGCGCGGTCAGCACCGCCGTCCGGGTCGCCTCCGACACGCCACCGCGGCCGTTGAGCACCCGGCTCACGGTCGCCTCACTGACGCCCGCCTTGCGGGCCACCTCCGTCAACCGCTTGGTCACGCCGCAACTCTACGTGGGCTTCCTGCAAGAACTGAACCGCCAGATGCGCTGCGGCGGCAAGAAGTTGAGATCGTTTGCGGCACCGCGATCGTGCCACGCGCGGCGCGGCCACCACCGCCACCCGGGTCGGTGGCGCGGGCGACCCGGGTGGGCCGGCCGGTCATCCGGCCGGCGGGATGCTGTCGGCCCACGTCAGCGCCGCAGCGTGCCCGTACAGTCCGGGCACCCCACCGGTGTGGAGGAGGACGGTCCGCCGGCCCGGGCGGATCTCTCCTCGCCGCGCCGCGGCGATCAGCCCGGCCATCGCGCGGCCGGTGTAGGTGGGGTCGAGGATGATCCCCTCGCGACGCGCGGCGAGCGAGAGCGCCTCCCGCACCGGCTCGGTGAGCGACCCGTACCCAGGGCCGACCTGCTCGTCGTCGACGCGGAGTCCCTCGGCCGGCGCGGACGCCCCGAGCCCGGCGGCGAAGGACGCGACGACCGCGCGGGGGTCCTCCACCGCGCCCACGTGCACCCCGAGCACCCGCTCGGACCCGAGGCGGGCGACCAGTCCGGCCATGGTCGCCCCCGATCCGAGCGCGACCACCACCGTGTGCAGGTCCGGCACCTGGGCCAGCAGCTCCTCCGCCGCGGCCACGTAGCCGCGTGCGGCCAGCACACTCGACCCGCCGAACGGCAGGAGCGCGGGACGGGCGCCCGCCGCCCGCAGCCGCTCGACCACCTGCGCGGCTGCCTGGTTCAGGGCGGGCCGACCCGTGACGCCGGTGAAGACGATCTCCGCGCCGAGGACGGCGTCCAGGACCAGGTTTCCCGTCCGCGACGCACCGGGCGCTCCGGGGAACACGAGCACCGCCCGCAGACCCAGGCGCGCGGCCACCGCCGCCGTCAGCCGGGCGTGGTTGCTCTGCGGCGCACCGGTGGTGACGAGGGTGTCCGCCCCGCCGGCGAGCGCCTCCGCGACCGTCCACTCGAGCTTGCGGAGCTTGTTGCCGCCGGCCCCGAGCCCGGTCAGGTCGTCGCGCTTGACCAGCAGGTCATCGGCGCCGAGACCGAGCGCGGCGGCGAGCCGGGGCGCCGGCTCCACCGGCGTGGGCCAGGTGCCCAGCCGCACCGGTGAGACGTCGCGGGCGGATCCGGGTGGCAGTGACATCGATGCTCCAGCAGCCTTCATGCGGTGGGATGGCGAGCATGTCATGACCGCCGGCCACCCCCGCCGCGGCCCGCCTCAATCGCCGCGGAGCATCCGGTCGAACGGCGTCGGGTTGTCGTACGGGTCGTCGACCGCCGGCGCGTCCCGCCGGTCGACCTCACCCGCGAGTTCCCGGGCCGCCCGCGCGATCCGGCTGGCCAGCGACCCCTGGGTCGGGTCGCCGCCGCCCCAGTCCTCCGGCCCGGCGAAGACCCCGGTGGACACGGTCGCCGCGCGCAGGTAGCTGAACATGGGCCGCAGCGCGTGCTCCAGGATCAGCGAGTGCCGCCCGGTGCCGCCGGTGGCGGCGATCAGCACCGGCTTGTCCACCAGCGCCGTGTCGTCGAGGTTGTCGAAGAACGCCTTGAACAGCCAGCTGTACGAGGCGGTGAAGGTGGGAGTCACCGCGATCAGGCCGTCCGCCCGGGCGACGGTCTCGAACACCGACCCGAGTTCCGGCGACGGATAGCCGACCAGCGAGTGGTTGACCAGATCGTGCGCGTGGTCGCGTACCTCGATGATGTCGACGTCGACCTGCGCGCCGAGCTGCTCCAACTCGTGCCGGGCCGCGTCGGCGAGCCGGTCGGCCAGCAGCCGGGTCGAGGACGGCAGCCGCAGCCCGGCGGAGACGACCGCGAGGGTCCGCTTCATCGCGCCGTCTCCTCCGCGGCCGTCGCCCCTGCCTGCGCCGCCTTCATGGCCGGGTGCAGAGGGGCGTCCGGGACGTGGGCGGGACGACCGACGGCGAACTCCCTGCGCAGCACCGGCACGATCTCGCCAAGCATCTCGATCTGCTCGAGCACGGCCCGGTGCGGTACGCCGATCCCGTCCACGTTGAACAGTTGACGCTGGTAGTCACCTTCGGCCACCTCGCGGTACGCCAGCACGCGGTCGATCACCTCCTGCGGGCTGCCGACCACCACGGCGGTCTGCGCCATCGTCTCCTCCAGCGACGGGCCGTGCCCGTAGACCGGGGCGTTGTCGAAGTACGGCCGGAACTCCCGGATCGCGTCCTGCGAGTTCTTCCGCACGTACAGCTGCGCGCCCAGGCCGACGATCGCCTGGTCGGCGGGGCCGTGCCCGTAATGCTCGAAGCGGCGGCGGTAGAGGCCCACCATCCGCTGGACGTGCTCCTTGGGCCAGAGCAGGTTGTTGTGGAAGAAGCCGTCGCCGTAGTAGGCGGCCTGCTCGGCGATCTCCGGGCTGCGGAT